>CAZDIF010000401.1:0-2976 GCA_964505365.1 uncultured Actinomycetota bacterium | reverse complement strand
GCGGGACGACCAGCAGCGCGACGATCATGACGAACAGGACCTCGCGGCCCTTGAATTCCATCCACGAGAAGGCGTAGGCGGCGAAGGCCGCCATCGCGATCGGGATGACGGTGGCTGGCACGGACACCACGAGGCTGTTGATGAACGCGCTGCCCATGCCTGCGCTGAGCACGGACTCGTAGTTCTCGAACGTCCACTGCAGCGGCGTGGTGAACTGCGTCCACCACCCGCTGGTCTGCACCGCCCGCTCGGGGCGGAACGACGACACCAGCAGGCCGATGGTCGGCAGGGTCCAGAGCAGGCACAGCGCGACGAGGACGATCTTGACGCCCCAGCCCGCCCTGCCGGTCTCCGGGCCCTTGCCCGCCGCCTCCTGGGTGGTGCCGGAGACGGCCTCCCCGTCGAGCGTGGCCGGCTGCGCGGTCATCGTTGGGCCTCCTGCTCACGGAACCGTCGGATGTTGATGATCATGAACGGGATCGTGATGGCGATCAGGAAGACGACGATCACGGCGGCCCGGCCGTTGTTGGCGAAGGTGATCAGCTCGGTGATGAAGCGGTTGGCCACGATGTCCGTGCCGAAGTTGCCGCCGGTCATCACGAAGACGATGTCGAACACCTTCAGCACCAGGATCAGGACGGTCGTCGCGACCACCACGATCGTGGACCGGATCTGCGGCACGACCACCCGCCAGAAGATCTGCAGTTCGGAGGCGCCGTCGATGCGTGCTGCCTCGATCGTGTCGACCGGGACGTTCTTGATCGCGGCCGACAGCAGCACCATGGCGAACCCCGCCTGCAGCCACACCATGATGACGATGAGCGCGAAGTCGTTGATCGACTGTGTCTGCACCCACGGAATGGGCGAGCCACCGAACGCCGTCCACACGGCGTTCAGCACGCCGATCTGCGGCTGTCCCTCCGCGCGCCACGCGTAGACGAACAACCAGATCGTCGAGGCACCGACGAAGCTGATCGCCATCGGCAGGAAGATGACCGACTTGGCCACGTTCTCCCAGCGCGGCCTCAGCTTGTCCGCGAGCGTCGCCACCGCGAGGCCGACGGCGACGGCGGCGACCGGGACCAGCACGACCCACAGCGCCGTGTTCCACATGACGGTCCGCATCGACGGGTCCGTGACGAGGAACCTGTAGTTGTCGAGGCCGACGAACTCACGGGACGCCGCGTCCATGAAGCTGCGGCGGATCGTGTCCACCGTGGGGAAGACGAGGAACAGCGACACCACCGCGATCGCCGGACCGATGAACACGTACGGGCGGAGCCGTTCCCGCGTCTTCTCGGGGAGCCGCTCGACCAGGGCGTTCATCGCCCAGAACAGGACGAGCACGCCACCGACGCCGACGATGATCGCGACGACCGCGTTCAGGAGCTTCATGCTGTTCCCGCCTGTCGATCAGCGGTCCGGTGCGGCCGGCCATGGGCCGGCCGCACCGTCGGACCTCATTCCGGCCAGGACGCGTCGATGTTCTGCAGGGTCGTCTGCAGGTCCTGACCGCCGTTGATCCAGGCGACCGACTCGCTCCAGAAGGAGCCAGCACCAACCTGGCCCGGCATCAGGTCGGACGCGTCGAACCGAGACAGGTCCGCGTTGGCGAACAGTTCACCCTGTCGCTCCAGCCCCGGGTTCGGGTACTGGGAGGTGTCGAAGTCCGCCCGCGCCGAGAGCGCGCCGGCGCCCTCGTGCCCGATCCAGGCCGCCTGGCCCTCCGGCCCTGCAAGGAACTCCACGAAGTCGGCGGCGGCCGGCTTGTCCGCGGTGTGCACGGCGGCCAGGTCACCGGAGAACAGGATCGGGAGCCCGTGCTCGTCGTTGATCGGCGGCAGCGCGAACACGTCGTAGTCGGTGCCGATCTCGCCCTCGAACTCACCCGTGATGAACCCGGCCTGTCGGTGCAGCATGCAGCCGGGTGGGTCCTGGAACATCGGGGCGGCGGCCTCGCCGAACGGCGTGTTCAGGATGCCGGTGGTGCCACCGAGCACCGCGTCCTCGTCGAACCAGATCTCCTCGAGGGTCTCGAACGCCTCGGTGACCTCGGGCGAGTCGAACGGGAGCTCGTGCTGGACCCACTGGTCGTAGACCTCACCGCCGTGCAGGCGCATCATGATGTCCTCGATCCAGTCGGTCGCGACCCAGCCGGTGTCCGGGCCGGACTCGATACCGATGCACCACGCCGGCGTGCCCGTGGCCGAGATCTCGTCGGTCAGGGCCAGCAGGTCGTCCCACGTCTCGGGGACCGTGTAGCCGCCCTCGTCGAAGGCCGGCTTGTTGTACCAGACGAGGCTCTTGATGCTGGGCTTGACGACGACCCCGGCGACGGTGTCGTCGAAGGTGCCGGTGTCCAGCATGCCGGGCACGAGGTTCTCCTCGTCGATCTCGACGCCGGCCTCGTCGAAGGGCACGACGCCGCCGCGGTCCAGCATCTGCTCGAGCAGCCCCGGCTGCGGGTACAGCGCGACGTCGGGCGGGTTGCCGCCCTGTACGCGCGTGACGATCACCGTGTCGAAGTCGGGCGACAACTCGGCCTCGACCGTGTTGCCCGACGACTCCTCGTAGGCGTCGATCGCGGCCTGGAGTGCGGCCTGCTCCTCCTCGCCGGAGATGCGGTGCAGCAGGCTGACGGTCTCGCCACCGCCGTCTCCACCGTCGCCGCCGTCCGCGCCACCGCCCTCGTCGCCGCCGCAGGCCGACAGGACGAGTACGCCGGTCAGCAGAACCCCCATGATCCGCCATGATCGTGTCGTGGATCGCACCTCTGGTCCTCTCCTCTGGCTCGCCCCCGGTTCGGAGGCGGATGTCGTGGTCGTCCGGGTCAGCGAAGGGCCTCGCCGGTGTCAGGATCGAAGAAGTGGAGCTTGTCGGTCCGGAACCCCACCGTGATCCGGTCACCGATCTTCGGGGGTGAGCCGGGCTCGAACCGGGCCACAAACGACTGGCCGCCCTCCTTGGCCTCCCGCT
>CAZDIF010000400.1:0-3001 GCA_964505365.1 uncultured Actinomycetota bacterium | reverse complement strand
TTCCTCATCTGGCAGTTCTTCCAGAACTCCGTGGTGGCGTCGATCTCGTGCGTCGTCGACAACGGCCCGCTGATCAAGAAGGTCCACTTCCCGCGCGAGATCCTGCCGCTGTCGATCGTGCTCAGCCAGCTGATCCACTTCCTGCTGGCGCTGCTCGCCGTCAGCCCGTACCTCGTCTGGTCGCGCGGCTGGTCGGTGCTGCTGCAGCTGCCCGCCATCGCCATCGGCGTGGCACTCGCGGCGACCTTCACGGCGGGCGTGGCGATGTTTCTCGCCGCGGCGAACGTGTTCTTCCGCGACCTGCAGGAGCTCATCGTCGTCATCTTCATGGTGTGGTTCTACGCCACCCCGGTGCTGTACCCGCAGGTGATGGTGGACCGGGTCGACGGGGCCCTCGGCAGCGTGGCCGCCGTGGTCGTGGCCTGGAACCCGATGACGTGGTTCGTGCGCCTGATCCGCGAGACGGTGTACGGGACGGTGGCGGTCAATCCCGCATTCGACGACCAGTGCGTCGGCGCCTGCCCGCCCCCCTTCCTGTCGACCGGCCCGTCGTGGCCGTCGCCCGAGGTGCTCGTGGTGACGCTCGCCTTCGCGATCGTGGCCTTCGCGGTTGGCTACGCGATGTTCCACCGGTTCTCCCGGTCGTTCGCCAAGGAGATCTGATCCCGTGGTGCTCGATTCGCTCCGCGACCTCATCCTCGGCGACGGGGACGGCCCGGCCATCGTCGTGGACGGGCTCACCGAGGTGTTCCGGCTCTACCACGAGCGGCCCACGGGGTTGAAGGAGCGGCTGTACCGGTTCCGTCGCGCCCAGTACGAGGACTTCGAGGCGCTCCACGACGTCACCTTCCACGTCGAGCACGGCGAGACCGTCGGGATCATCGGGCACAACGGCTCGGGCAAGTCCACCCTGCTGAAGGTGCTCGCGCGGATCCTCCCGCCCGACGAGGGCCGCGTGCAGATCAACGGCCGGGTGGCGTCGTTGCTCGAGCTCGGCGCGGGCATGCACCGGGACCTGTCCGGCCGCGAGAACATCTACCTCAACGGCGCCATCCTCGGGCTGACCCGCGCCGAGATCCGCGAACGCTTCGACGACATCGTGGACTTCGCCGGGGTCCGGCCGTTCCTCGACACCGCCGTGCGCAACTACTCGTCCGGCATGTACGTCCGGCTCGGGTTCGCGATCGCCATCAACGTCGACCCGGACATCCTCCTCGTCGACGAGGTCCTGTCGGTCGGCGACGCCCAGTTCCAGGAGCGGTCGCTGGAGCGGATGCAGGAGTTCAAGGAACGCGGCAAGACGATGGTGATCGTGTCGCACGACCTCGAGGCAGTCGAGCAGCTGTGCGACCGCACGCTCGTCCTGCAGCGGGGGCGGGTCGTGTTCGACGGCCCGGCGCGCGAGGGCGTCGGCCAGTACGCGCAGCTGATGGCCGGGGGGCGGCCCAGCGTCCCCGAGGGCGAGGCCCTGGGCACGGGGGCGATCGGCATCGACGAGGCGCTGCTGCTGGACGCCGACGGCGTACCGGCGACGTCGGTCGCCCCGTCCACGCCGCTGCGGCTGCGGATGCGGATCACGGCCAACGAGGACGTGCCCGTCTGCTCGGTCGGGATGGTGGCCCGCGGTGCGGGTGAACAGACGCTGTACGAGACGCACACCACCTGGCAGGGTCTCGGGATCGGACCGCTGGAGGCCGGCCAGAGCGCCGTCGTCGACCTGCGCTTCACCGCCCACCTGCTCGCCGGGCGCTACTGGATCACCCCGCAGGTCACCGACCCCGCCGTGCGCGAGCACCACGCGGTCCTGCCCAACGGCATCGAGCTCGAGGTGCGGCCCGCCCCGATGGGCGTCGGGGTCGTGGACATGCAGGGGTCGGCGTCCGTGACCGAGGGGCCGGCGGTGACCATCGGCGGGACCGAGACCACCGGCCCGATCCCGCTGCGCCGGACGGACGACACGCGCGCCACGGGGACCTGAGCGTGCGGGTGGCGGCCGTCGTCGTGAACCACGACGGGGCGGACGACCTGCCCGCGTGCCTGCGCGCCCTGTCCGCCCAGACGCGCCCGGTCGAGCAGGTCGTCGTGGTCGACAACGCCTCGACCGACGAGTCGGTGGCGGTGGTGGAGGGCCTCGGGCTCGAGGGTGTCCGCCTGCTCGCGAATACGACCAACCGCGGGTTCGCCGGTGGCGCGAACGACGGCATCGCCGCGGTCGGCGACGTGGACGCGATCCTCGTCCTCAACCCCGACGCGGTGCTCGCACCAGACCACCTCGATCACGCCGTCGCCGCCCTGGACGCCGACCCCGGGCGCGGGGCCGTGCAGGGCCGCCTGCACCGGTGGGTCGACCGGCCCGACGGCCTGCCCGTGATCGACACGACCGGGCACGAGGCCTTCCGCACCCGGCTGTTCCGCAACCGCGGCGAGGGCGAGGTCGACCGCGGCCAGTGGGACACGCCCGGCGAGGTGTTCGGGGTGTCCGGCGCCGCCGCGCTGTACCGGCGCGCGATGCTCGAGGACGTCGCCGTCGACCTCCCCGGCCGAGCCCGCCCGGAGGTGTTCGACGAGGACCTGTTCGCCTTCTGGGAGGACGTCGACCTGGACTGGCGCGCGGCGATGCGCGGCTGGGTGTGCTGGTACGAGCCACGGGCCGTCGCCCGCCACGAGCGGGGCGGGGCGGGCCCGCGCCGCACCGTGCTGGTCGAACACCTCAACTTCCGCAACCGCCTGCTGCTGGTGGCCAAGAACGACACCTGGCGGTCGCTGCTGCCGGCGCTCCCGGCCGTGGTCCTCACCACGCTGCTGAAGGCCGCCGAGCTCCTCCTCACCAACCCGCGGGCGCTCCGCGGGCTCGGAGAAGCGCTGCGCGCCCTGCGCCGGATCCTCCGCAAGCGCGCGTTCGTGCATGGCCGCGCGACCGTGCCGAGTGACGAGGTCGTCGACCGCTGGTTCGGCCCGTTCGACTACCTCCGCTGGATCCGCACCTGGTGGCACCGCGTCC
>CAZDIF010000399.1:0-3008 GCA_964505365.1 uncultured Actinomycetota bacterium | reverse complement strand
CGTCGATGTCGAACGGCACCTCGGGGATGAGGATGGCGTCGGCCCCGCCGGCCATGCCCGAGTAGGTCGCGATCCAGCCCGCGTGGCGGCCCATCACCTCCAGCACCATCACCCGGTTGTGCGACTCGGCGGTGGAGTGCAGGCGGTCGACGGCCTCCGTCGCGGTGTCGACCGCCGTGGAGAAGCCGATGGTCACCTCCGTGCCGCCGACGTCGTTGTCGATGGTCTTCGGGATCCCGAGCACCGGCAGGCCCTCGTCCTGGTACAGCCGGTTCGTCGCCGCCAGCGTGCCCTCGCCGCCGATCACGATGAGCCCGTCGAGGCTGTGCACCTCGAGTGCCTCCCGGATGCGGTCCGGCCCCCCGTCCTCGCGGTAGGGGTCGACGCGCGAGGTGCCGAGGATGGTCCCCCCGCGGTGCAACAGGCCGCGAGTCGAGCTGATGGTCAACTGCTCGGCGTTGCGGTCGAGGACGCCGCGCCAGCCGTTGGCGAACCCGTAGACCTGCACGCTGTGCTGGTCGGCTCGACGCACGATCGCACGGATCGCCGCGTTCAACCCGGGGCAGTCACCACCGCCCGTGAGGATCCCGAGTCGGTTCACCACTCATCCGTCCTTCGTCCGACGGCCCCGACACTAGCCACCACCCACCGCGCGAGGCAGGTACCCGGCTGCCTACGATCCGCTTCCGTCCGACGAGTGGAGGCGCCATGGCACGGATCCTGGCGATCGACGAGGGAACGACGGGCGTCCGCGGCGTGGTCGTGGACGAGCACGGGCAGCCCCTCGGGGGCGGCTACCGCGAGTTCACCCAGCACTTCCCCCGGCCGGGCTGGGTCGAGCACGACGCCGTCGAGGTGTGGGACGCCACGCTGGCGGCCTGCCGCGAGGCGCTCGACGCCACCGCGACCGCGCCCGGCGACGTCACCTGCATCGGCATCACCAACCAGCGCGAGACCACGGTGCTGTGGGACCGGATCACCGGCGAGCCGGTGCACCGGGCGATCGTGTGGCAGGACCGCCGCACGTCGGGCCGCTGCGACCGCCTGAAGTCGTCCGGCCATGCCGGCGCGATCCGTGCCACCACCGGGCTGGTCATCGACCCGTACTTCTCCGGCACGAAGGTGGCGTGGCTGCTGGACGAGGTCGAGGGGGCGCGCGAGCACGCCGTGGCGGGCGACCTCGCGTTCGGGACGATGGACACGTGGCTGGTGTGGCGGATGTCGGCCGGCCGGGCCCACGTCACCGAGCCGTCGAACGCGTCCCGGACGATGCTGTACGACATCCACCGGCTGGACTGGTCGGAGGCGATGGGCGAGCTGCTGGACGTGCCGTTGGCCATCCTGCCCGAGGTGCGCGACTCGTCCGGCGAGCTGGGTCGTACCGATCCCGACGCCTTCCTCGGGATCGACGCCCCGGTCACCGGGATCGCGGGCGACCAGCAGGCCGCCCTGTTCGGCCAGGGATGCTGGCAGCCGGGAATGTCGAAGAACACCTACGGCACCGGCTCGTTCCTGCTGCTCAACACGGGTGCGGAGCCGGCCACCTCGCAACACGGCCTGCTGACGTCGGTGGGCTGGCGCATCGACGGCCGGACCACGTACATCCTCGAGGGGGCGATCTTCGTCACTGGCGCGGCGGTGCAGTGGCTGCGGGACGGCCTCGGTGTGATCGACCGTGCGGAGCAGACCGCCGAGCTCGCCGCCGAGGTGCCACCGGGCAACGAGGGCGTCTACCTCGTCCCGGCCTTCGTCGGGCTGGGGGCGCCGCACTGGGACCCGTATGCCCGGGGGACGCTGGTCGGGCTGACGCGAGGGACCGGGCGGGCCCACCTCGCCCGCGCCGCGCTGGAGGCGATGGCCTACCAGTCCGCGGACGTGGCCCAGTTGATGGAGCGCGAGTCCGGGCAGGAACTGTCCGAGCTGCGCGTCGACGGCGGCGCCTCCGCCAACGACCTGCTGTGCCAGTTCCAGGCCGACGTGCTCGACGTCGACGTCGTGCGGCCCAGCATCCAGGAGACCACCGTGATGGGGGCGGCCTACCTCGCCGGCCTCGGCGCCGGCGTGTGGTCGTCGACGGACGAGCTGCGACAGGCGTGGCAGCCCGACGCCCGTTTCACCCCGGCGATGGACGCCCCGACCCGGCAGCACCTGCTGACGGGCTGGCGCGAGGCCGTGGACCGCTCCCGCGGGTGGGCCCACGTCACCGACCCGGCGTAGGCTTCGCCGCCGTCGCCCTCAGGAGGACGCGTGGTTTCGGAGCTGTTCGACGCCGACCGGTGGGAACCCGTCCCCGGGTTCGAGGACCTCACCGACATCACCTACCACCGCGCGGTCGATGTGCCAGCGGTCCGCATCGCCTTCGACCGCCCGGAGGTCCGCAACGCCTTCCGGCCGCACTCGGTCGACGAGCTGTTCCGTGCACTCGACCACGCCCGCCAGTCCGGCGACGTCGGCTGCGTCCTGCTGACCGGCAACGGCCCGTCACCGAAGGACGGCGGCTGGGCGTTCTGCTCCGGCGGCGACCAGCGCATCCGTGGCCGTTCCGGCTACCTCTACACCGAGGGCGAGGAGTCCCCCACGCCCGCCGAGCAGGCACGGGCCGGCCGCCTGCACATCCTCGAGGTGCAGCGCCTGATCCGGTTCATGCCCAAGACCGTGATCGCGCTCGTGCCGGGCTGGGCGGCCGGCGGCGGCCATTCCCTCCACGTGGTGTGCGACCTCACGATTGCGTCCGCCGAGCATGCCCGCTTCAAGCAGACCGACCTCGACGTGGCCGCCGTCGACGCCGTCTTCGGGTCGGCCTACCTCGCCCGCCATGACGTCCAGCAGTTCGACCGCGAGGTGTTCCTGATCGCCGACGAGTACGACGCCGAGGACGCGCACCGGATGGGCATGGTCAACCGCGTCGTCCCGCACGCGCAGCTGGAGCCGACCGGCCTCGAGTGGGCGGCGCGGATCTGCCGCAAGTCCCCGACCGCGCAGCGGATGTTCAAGTTCGCCATGAACGC
>CAZDIF010000398.1:0-3010 GCA_964505365.1 uncultured Actinomycetota bacterium | reverse complement strand
TCGGCGATGACCCGCCCGATGGTCGGGTCGTTGTTGGCGGAGATCCCGGCGACCTGGGCGATCTCGTCCTGGGTCTCGATCTCGCGGGCCTGGTCGGCGATCTCCTCGACGACGCGCTCGACGGCCTTGTCGATACCGCGCTTGAGCAGCATCGGGTTGGCGCCGGCGGCGACGTTGCGCAGGCCCTCCTTGACGATGGCCTGGGCCAGCACGGTCGCGGTGGTCGTACCGTCACCAGCGACGTCGTTGGTCTTGGTCGCGACCTCCTTGGCCAGCTGGGCGCCCATGTTCTCGTAGGCGTCCTCGAGCTCGATCTCGCGGGCCACGGTCACACCATCCTTGGTGATGGTGGGAGCACCCCAGTTCTTGTCGATCACGACGTTGCGGCCCTTCGGACCGAGCGTGACCTTGACGGCATCTGCCAGCTGGTTGACGCCGGCTTCGAGCTTCTTGCGCGCGTCCTCGCTGAAACTGAGGATCTTGGGCATCGCGTGTTCTCCTTGGATGTAGGACGTGTTGTGGGTGGGCTACCTCAGCCGAGCACGGCGAGGATGTCGCGGGCGGACAGGATCAGGTACTCCTCGCCCTCGAACTTGACCTCGGTGCCGCCGAACTTCGAGAAGAGGACCGTGTCGCCCTCGTTCACGTCGAGCGCGATCGGCTCGCCGGACTGCTCCGAGCGCTTGCCCGGACCGACGGCGACGACGGTGCCCTGCTGCGGCTTCTCCTTGGCCGTGTCGGGGATGACCAGGCCGGAGGACGTGGTCTCCTCGGCCTCGTTGACGGTGACGATGACCCGGTCCTCGAGCGGACGGATCTTGACCTTGGTGGCGGGCAACGCGGACCTCCTACAAGTTTGGGTCGGGCGCCCCGTGGGCGCACAACGGACGTGGTTCCACGCGGCGCGAGGGGCGGGCGCCCGCCACCGATACGATGGCCAAGCGCCCGGTTGCACTCTCTCACGCCGAGTGCAAATGACGCTAGCACTCACCCTCGGCGAGTGCAATGCGACCGAGACCGTCCTTGCGTCCCCCACGCGCACGTTCGCTGCGCCGCAAGGACGTCAGGGCCGGACGGCGAGTCTCCACTCTTCGCGATCCACGAAGCCGGCAGCCTCGTAGGCGCGGTGGGCGGTGTGGTTGGCGGCGCGGACGTGGAGGCTCACCGGGCGGCTGGCGCCCCCCTCGCGCAGGGCCTGCCGGACGGCGGCAGCGACGATGGCCCGGCCGAGCCCGCCGTGGCGCTGGCGCGGGTCGACGACGATGCCGGCCAGCTGCACGCCCCACCGCGGCGAGGACACCGAGCGCTCGAGCTTGCAGACCGGCGCGCCCACCGGCCCAACGACCCACACCTGGCCCTGCTGGACGGCCCGCGCCATCCGGCCGAGGTAGCCCCGGTGGCCGGCCTTGCCGGGGTCGGGGCCGAACTGGTCGTCGACGTGCAACCGCACGGCCAGCCTCGCGAGCGCGTCGACGTCGGCCCGCTCGGCGCGCCGCAGGCCGGGGTCGGGCAGCTCGGCCTCGTCCGGCACCCGCTCGTGGTCGACGGTGAAGAACCGCTGCACGTGCACGATCGTGTCCGACGGCCCGGCACCCGCGTCGACCAGCGGACCCGCTGCCCCGGCATCGCCGACCAGCAGCCGCCACCGCCGCGTCGGCTGCCCGGCGGCCGCGACCACCTCCGGGTCCCCGCACGGGACCAGCACACGGCCCGGGTGCACGATCGCCAGCGCCCAGCGTCCCTCGTCGTCGGCCGCCACCCGCGCGACGTCGACGCCGCGGGCGTCGAGGCACGACAGTGCGAACATGTGCCGCACGGCGCCGCCGACCTCGCACGGCCACTCGGCCAGCCGGGACTGGCAGGTCGCCAGCTCGCCGGGCTGCGGGCGGCGCCACTTCACGGACCTCACGCGGGCCCACCCGCCGGCGACCGCGGTCATGGTCTGCGGCCTCCATCACCGTTCGACGGCAGGTCGGCGATCAGCGGCAGGTTGGGGTCGGCGGCGAGGTCGAGGGAGGCCACGATGCCCGCGTCGAGCAGGTTCGCCCCGCTGGCGGCCACCATCGCCCCGTTGTCCGTGCACAGCCGGATGTGGGGCACCAGCAGCCGCAGGCCGGCGTCGTCGCATCCCTGCTGCATGCGCTCGCGCAGCCGGCTGTTGGCCGCCACCCCACCGGCGATGACCACCGTCTCCACGCCCTCGGCGGCCGCGGCCGCCAGCGTCTTGTCCAGCTGCACGTCGACGATCGCCTCCTGGAACGACGCGGCGACGTCGGCCAGCACCGGTTCCTCCCCGGCGGCCTCCATGCGGCGCAGCTCGCGGATGACCGCGGTCTTCAGCCCGGACAGCGACATGTCGTAGCCGCCATCGCCCACCATCGGCCGCGGGAACGCGAAGGCGGTGCGGTCACCCTCGCGCGCCAACCGGTCGATCTCGGGCCCGCCCGGGTAGCCCAGCCCGATGAACCGGGCGATCTTGTCGAACGCCTCGCCGGCCGCGTCGTCGATGGTCGAGCCGAGCTGCCGGAACCCCGGCCGCACCCCACGGCCGTCCGCCGTCCGGGTCACCTCCGCCGGGTCCTCGACCATGACCAGCGAGGTGTGGCCGCCGGAGACGACCAGCGCCAGCACGGGCGGCTTCAGCTCGCCGTACTCCAGCTGGGTCGCCTCGACGTGGGCCCGCAGGTGGTTGACCCCCAGCAGCGGCAGGTCGTTGGCCAGCGCCAGGCCCTTCGCCCCGGCCACGCCGACCAGCAGTGCACCGGCCAGGCCCGGCCCGGCCGTCACGGCGACCGCCTCGACGTCGCCCAGCCGGCACCCGGCCTCGGCCAGGGCCCGGTCGATCGTCGGCTGCAGGCTCTGCAGGTGGGCCCGGGCGGCGACCTCCGGCACCACGCCGCCGTACGGCGCGTGCAGCTCGACCTGCGAGGCGATCACGTTGGACCGCACGGTGAAGCGGTCCTCGACGACACCGACGGCGGTCTCGTCGCAGGACGTCTCGATGCCGAGC
>CAZDIF010000397.1:0-3011 GCA_964505365.1 uncultured Actinomycetota bacterium | reverse complement strand
GTGCGACCCCGCAGGCCAGCGGTCCGGGCCAGCGCGAGCAGTGGACCCTCCGGACCCTCCTGGCCGTTGGAGCACCAGCCGACCAGGTCCAGCACGAGCAGCAGCTCGTCGGGGTCGACCTCCGCCCTCGGCGCGTCCAGCGCCAGCCGGACGGCCGATGTCCCGATCACCGCGGACAGGTCGTCCCGCTGCCGGGCCACCTGGAGTGCGTCCTCGGCCAGGTCCCGGCCGTCCTCACCCTGGAGCGTCGCGAGGATCCCTGCCCCAGCCAGCACCCATGGTCGCTCGCGCATCGTCCAGGAGACACCGAGTGCCTGCTCCAGCAGGACCGCCGCTCGGTCGGGGTCGGACCGCATGAGGATCTCGGCCAGGGTCCAGGACGCCTGGGCGTAGCTGACCGAGTCCCGGGGCAGGCGGTCGCGCAGCGGCTCGAGGAGGATCCGGGCCTCGTCGAACTCGCCGGCACGCATGTGGGCTCGCACCGCGGCCCCGACCGGGTTGACCAGCAGTGTGGCGTCACCGAGCTCCTCGCCGTCCGCGATCGCGCGCGTCCACAGCCGGCGGGCAGTCCCGGGATCGCCACGCCGGGAGGCCAACTTGCCCAGCAGCGTTCCGGCACGGACCCGCGCCGCCAGCTCGGTCACGTCCGGCAGCCGGGCCTCGGCCGCCTCCGCCCAGCGTTCGGCTGCCTCCCGGTCCCCGAGCAGGTGGCACTCGTCGGCCAGGAGCCCCAGGCACAGCACCTGGTCGTCCACCCCGAGCTGATCGGCTCGCTCCACGAGCTGCTCCATCCACGAACGGGCCTCTGCCAACGCGCCCCGGTGGAACAGCAGCTTCTCCAGGCGAGGGGCGAGACGACCGACCACGGTCACGTCGCCAGCGTCGAGGCCGTGCGCCATCGCACTGCGCAGGTCGGCCAGCGCGCGCGGGTCCCACGTGTTGCGGGGCTCTCCCGTCAGGTCGTCCACCCACGCCAGGTGCGCGTCCCGCAGCTGCTCGGCGGTCCCGTCCCGCTCGGCCGCTGCCCGGGCGAAGTCGCGGACGGACTCGAGCAGCTGGTAGGTCGTGACGCCGTCCGTGCGCCGCACGCTGACCAGCGAGCGGTCGGCCAGCTCGGAGACCCCCGACCAGGCGTCGAGGTCGAGTCCGGCGTGGTCGAGTAGCTGCTCGACGTCGGCCAGGCGGAACGGCCCGGCGAACGTCCCGCACGCGTGCAGCACCACGCGGTCGTGCTCATCGAGGAGGTCGTGGCTCCACGCGATCGCGTTGTGCATCGTCCGGTGGCGTTCGTCGCTGGTGTCACCACCGCGCAGCACACCGAACCGACGGTCGAGCTGGCGGTCGATCTCGTCCGGCCCGGCGTGGCGGATGCGTGCGGCGGCGAGCTCCAGGGCGAGCGGCAGCCCGTCCACGCGGCGGCACACCGAGGCCACCGCCGGTGCCGAGTGCTCGTCGACCACGAACCGCTCGTCGGCCCTGCGGGCGCGCTGGAGGAACAGGGCGGACGCGGGCGCCCGGGTGACCGACGCCACGTCGTCGTCGGTCGGCAGCTCGAGGGTGTCGACGTGCACGACGACCTCGTCCGCCACGCCCAGCGCGACTTGGCTGGTGGCGAGCACCGTGACGTCGGGGCAGGATCCGATGATGCGGTCGACCGTCTGGGCGGCCGCCTCCAGGACGTGCTCGCAGTTGTCCAGCACCAGCAGCAGCTCGCGTTCGGCCAGCACGTGGACCACGGTGTCCAGCGGTTCGCCCGAACCCGCCGTCGACGTGCCCAGTGCCTGTGCGATTGCGTCCGCGACACCCACGTCGGTCCGGATCGGCGCCAGCTCGACGAGCAGGGACCCGTCGCGGAACTCGGGCGTGACCAGCGCAGCCGTCTCGGTGGCCAGCCGCGTCTTGCCGGCACCCGCAGGCCCGACCAGCGTGGCCAGCTCGTGCAGGCGCAGCGTCAGCTTCAGGTCCTGGAGCTCGCGGTCGCGTCCGATCAGCGCGTCCAGCCCCTGCGGCAGGTTGTGCGCGGCGGTCTCCAGTGTCCGCAGCCCCGGGTGCTCCAGGTCGTCGCGGTACACCACCTCGTGGATGTGCTCCGGCTCGTCGAGGTCGGCCAGGCGGTGGAGCCCGTGGTCGCGCAGCACCACCGAGGTGCCGAGCGTGCCCGCGACCGTGCCGGAGACCAGCACCTGACCGCCGTGTCCCGCGGAGCGCAGCCGCGCAGCGCGGTTGACGGTCGGGCCGTGGAAGTCGCCGCCGCGTTCCCGGACGGGACCGCCGTGCACGGACATCCGGACCCTCAACTCCTCGATCCCGTCGGGCCAGGAGGCCGTGGAGAGCCGTCGTTGCAGCGCCACCGCCGCGTCGACGGCCGCGGGGCCGTCGCCGAAGACGTTGAAGGTGGCATCGCCCTCGCCGCGTGCCTTGACCGTGCGGCCGCCGTGCGCGGCGACGACCTCATCGATAAGCGCGTCATGCTGGGCCAGCGCCTCGGCCATCGCGTTCGGGTGCAACTCCCAGAGGCGCGTCGACCCCTGGATGTCCGTCAGCAGGAAGATGTGCTCGCGCCACTCCTTCATGGCACGAGCGTAGTTGTCGTCGTGGGCCGCCGACTCGCCCGGTCCGCGCGGCGGGGTCACGACGGCGGCTGGCAGGACTCGCAGGCGTAGGCCCAGCGGCCGGCGAGGTCCCAGCGTCGGATCGCCGTGCCGCAGCGCCTGCAGGTCTCCTGCTTGTAGACGTAGCGCGACTCGTCCCGAGTCATCCGCGACCGGGGCGTGCCCACCTCCGCTGTCCAGGCGTGCACGCTGCACCACATGGCCCAGGACCCGCCGCCCGACCCGGCTGCCTGGGGGGCCATCGACGACCCTGACGAGCGGTTGCGCACAGCACTGGACGAGATGTACGCGCACTACACCCGCAACAAGGACATGCTCGACAACGTGTTCCGCGACATGCACGTCGTCAAGTCGATACGCGAGTTCAACCTCCCGCTGGTCCAGCAGTCGTTCGCCCGC
>CAZDIF010000396.1:0-3033 GCA_964505365.1 uncultured Actinomycetota bacterium | reverse complement strand
CCCCCCAGCACGACCGCGTGCTCGGCGACCCGGTACCCCATCGGACGGCCCTCCCTCGGACACCCCACCGTGACCGAGCGCGGTGCTCACACGGAAGACCAGAGGCTGCTCAATCCGTGCCACGGAACCGGGCACGAGGTGAGCAGCGCATGGCCTGTCATGTGAGCACCGTCCGTGGCATGCTGGCGGCCGTCGACGCGGGAGGGGACGTGCGGGAAGTCGTGCGCGAGCCGGTGATCGTCGACCGACCACCGCAGGAGGCGTGGGACCACCTCGCCCGGCTGGAGGCATGGCCGAGCTGGGCAGGCCACATCCGGTCGATGGAGCCACGGCCGCCGGGGGGCCTGACGGCGTCCACGGAGGTCGTGCTGCACATGCGTGCGGGTCCGAGGGCCCGGATGGTGGTCACGGACCACGACCCCCCACGCCGCTGGGTGTGGGAGGGCGACTCGCCCGGGGTGACCACCGTCTTCGAGCACCGCTTCGAGGAGGTCGAGGGCGGGACCCGGATCTGGTTCCTCGCATGGATGCGCGGACCGCTGGCTGCGGTCGTCGGGCCGGTGTTCGGGGCCGTCATGCACCGCAACCTGGCTCGTGCCCTGCCACGGCTGAAGGCCGAGATCGAAGGCTCACCGAAACCGTGACGACTGAAGCCGGAGACGGGCTGCCAGTGAGCAAGGCGTGGACGATCGCGTCCTGGTCGGCGATCGGTGCCGGCGTCGCGGGCCTGGCGGGACTGTTGTCCACGCTGCCGTGGCCGGAACTGTTCAGCATCGATGCCGTCCCCAGCAGTGCGATCTTCTTCGATCCCGGGCTCCTGGTCGTGCTCATCGGTCACTACGGGATCCTGGCAACCGGTGGCGTGCTGGGCCTGCTGGCCGGCGTGATGTTCAGCCTGCTCCTGCGTCGGCATCGGCCCGCGGCGGCAGCCGCCGTGCTCGTCGCGGCAGGTGCGGGCCTCATGGGATACGCCGCGGTGCGCAGGACCTTCGACGTGGCCCTCAACGACGGTCGTTCGACCGTCGACCTCGCGACCCCGGTCGCGCTCGGGGGAGGCGTGCTCCTGGTCGGGACGGCAGCCCTGACCTGGATCCTGCGGCACCACACCAACCGGGGCTTCGTGATCCTCGGGTTCAGCTCACCCGTGCTCGTCGGCGCGGGTGTCGCGATGTTCGCGATCCTCGGTGAGGGCCTCTTCCCGATGATCTGGGGCGTCACCTTCCCGCCACCACCCGACTACCTCCTCTCGGCCTGGTTCATCGTCCTCGGGTGGCTGGCCCGAACGGGACGGTTGCAGCGCGTGATCGACGACGCGGGCCCGCAGCCGTCCCACACCACCTGGGCGTGAGGCTCCCGTGACCATTCTCCGGACCCCCCGAGACCGCTCGGTCCGCGTGGTCGAGGAGGGACGTGGGACGCCTGTGGTGTTCCTCCACGGTGGTGTCGGCACGGTGGCGGAGTGGAAGCGTGTGCTCGACCGCTGGTCCGGGGCTCACCGGCGGATCGCGATCGATGCGTACGGAGTCGACAACGGGCCCGGTCCGGTGGGCGGGCGCACCATCGACGACTACGCCGACCAGGTCCAGGCCGTGGCCGAGTACGTCGGCGAGCCGCTGCACCTGGTCGGGTTCTCCTGGGGTGGGGCGACGGCGCTCCGGGTGGCCACGACCACGCCTGCGGTGGTCGAGTCACTGACGGTGATCGAACCGCAGGCGTACTCCCTGCTGCCCCACGAACACCCGGAGGCGTTCGCGACGATCTCCGGCATGCGTGATCGGTGGCGCGCGCACGTCGCCGCGGGCCGCTGGCACGACGCCTTCGCGGAGTTCCTCGACTACTACAACGGCCCCGGGTCGTTCGACTCCTGGCCGGCCGAGCGGCGCGATGCCTTCCTCGCCGAGCAACGGACCCGCGGTGACCTCTGGGACGTGCTGTTCGAGAGCCCCCTGACGCCGGCAGCCCTGACGTCGATCCAATCCCCCACGCTGGTGGTCGAGGGCGATCAGACCGCCGAGGTGGAACGGGCCCTGTGCGAGGTCGTCGCTCGATGCGTCCCGCGATGCCGTCACGCCGTCCTGGACGGTGCCGGCCACATGATGCCCCTCACGCATCCGGACGCGCTGATCGAGGTGGTCCAGGCGCACGTGGCGCGGGCTACCGGCGGCGTGCCGACCGCGGACCGTCCAGGACATGGGCTCGGGCAACGATCGTCCACGCGACCAGGGAGACCGTCATCACCGTGAAGGCCGGCACGAAGCCGCCCCGCAACCGTGGAGCCACGTCGGTGATCGCCACCGCCACGAGCGACGCGCAGAGCACCCGGGTGACCGTCCGCCAGCGACCCGGTGGTGCCTCGGCCGCGACGATGCCCAGCCCGACCGCCATCAGGAGGAGACCCGCGATCCAGACGTGCGTGGAGGTCCCGTCGAGCATGTGTCGTGCCATGTTCGCGGCGGCGAAGTCGGCCGACAGCCCGTTGTCCAGAAGGAACCGGCCGGAGTCGAAGGCGATCACCTTGGACAGGTCCATGGCATCGGCCGCCACCGCCACGGTGACCCCGCCGACCAGCGCACCGCTGGCTCGCCGTGCGTGCTGCAGCGAGGGGATCACGAGCAGCAGTCCCGCGAATGCGACCGCGGTGGCCACGTCGATCCACCGCCCCCACTGCTGGTACGCCTCCTCGTGCACGAAGAACGCGTCGATGGCCCGTTGACCGACGTCCGGCGATCGTGGCGGAGGCCCGCTCAGGCCCACCTCGAAGAAGTCCAGCGCACCGAGGAGCCACGCGGCCACGATCGCAACCGCCGTGACAACCAGCCCGACCCGCGCAACGGGCACGCCGGGCACCATCCCTTCCACGCTGTCCGTGCTCACAGGCACCCCTCCCATCCGTCTGCCACCATGGAACAACACGGGAGTGCTCACCCGGAAGACCAGATGCTGTCCGGGGTCACCGGTCAGGTCACCGTTGGACGGTGACGGGGACGCGGTGGACGGTGTTGACGGCGTAGCCCCCGAGGTTCCAGCGATGGT
>CAZDIF010000395.1:1349-3042 GCA_964505365.1 uncultured Actinomycetota bacterium | reverse complement strand
CCGAGGTCCACCTGCGGATCTCGTCGCCGCCGATCGCCAACCCCTGCTACTACGGGATCGACTTCTCCACGCGCGCCGAGCTGATCGGTGCGGACCTCGCCGAGCAGGAGATCTGCGACTTCGTGGGTGCGGACTCGCTGCACTACATCACGATCGACGGGCTGATCGCGTCGACCCCGGATCGGTCCGAGCAGCTGTGCACGGCGTGCTTCACCGGCGAGTACCCGATCCCGGTCCCCGGCGAGCACCAGGAGCTGGCCCAGGTGAAGTTCGACTTCGACCGGGTGGCCGGGGCACGCGAGGGCCAGCCGGTCGAGTAGGGCGTCCGGCCGCGCCGTAGGCTCGGGCCTGCAGGTGACGCGCGGAGGCGTCCGAGCACCTGGTGGGCTCCGCGGCCTTCAACGCCGTTGGGAGGACCGACGGTCCTCCGGCGGGTTCGATTCCCGTCCGCCTCCGCCACCTGCCACCCGCAGACGGAGCCGCACCCGGTGACCGACGACCCCCGCGCGCACCTGCCGAGCGTCTCGGCGCTGCTCGAGCGTGCGGACGTCCGGGAGCTGGTGGCCCGCCACGGCCACACGCCGGTCGTCGAGGCACTCCGGGACCACCTCGACCGGGTCCGGGCCATCGTCGTCGACGGGACCCCGCCGCCCACGCCCGCCGCCGTCGTGGCCGAGGCCACGGGGATGCTGGACGGTCACGCCGCTCGCCGAACCCGCGGCGTGGTCAACGCCACCGGCGTGATCCTGCACACCAACCTGGGTCGGGCGCCGCTGTCGGCGGTGGCCATCGACGCGATGGTCGATGCCGCCGGGGCCAGCACCGTCGAGTACGACCTCGCGGCGCGCGGGCGCGCACGGCGCGGGGCTCACGCGGGGTCGCTGCTCCGGGACCTCGTGGGCGCCGAGGACGCGCTGGTCGTCAACAACGGCGCGGCCGCGCTCGTGCTGGCCCTCGCCGCCCTCGCCGGCGGCCGGAAGGTGGTCGTGTCGCGCGGCGAGCTCGTCGAGATCGGCGGGTCGTTCCGGCTGCCGGCGATCGTCGAGGCCGCCGGGGTCGGGCTCGTCGAGGTCGGCACCACCAACCGCACCCGCGCCGAGGACTACGCCGCCGCGATCACCGCGGACCCCGACGTCGCGGCGGTGGTCCGCGTCCACCCGTCCAACTTCCGCGTCGAGGGGTTCACCGAGCGGCCCACGGCCGCCGAGCTCGCCACCGTCGCCGCCGAGGCCGGGGTGCCCCTCGTCCACGACGTCGGGTCCGGGGTCCTCCACGATCGGCTCCCGGTGCCTCCCGGCAGCGACGAGCCGACCGTCGCCGGGGCGCTGGCCGACGGCGCGGACGTCGTCGTGGCCTCCGGGGACAAGCTCCTCGGCGGCCCGCAGGCAGGGCTGCTGGCGGGAACCCGGGCCGCGGTCGACGCCTGCCGGACCCACCCGCTGGCCCGGGCGCTGCGGGTCGACAAGGTGCGGTTGGCGGCGCTCGAGGCCACGCTCGCCGCCTATCGCCGTGACGCGGTCTCCGACCTGCCGACCTGGACCATGCTCACCGTGCCCGTGGACGAACTCCGTGCCCGCGCCACCGCCCTGGTCGACGCGGTCGCCTCGCCGGCCTGCACGGTCGTCGAGACCGACGCGGTCGTGGGCGGCGGCACGCTGCCCGGCCACACGGTGCCGTCGGTCGGGGTCGCGGT
>CAZDIF010000395.1:0-1249 GCA_964505365.1 uncultured Actinomycetota bacterium | reverse complement strand
CAGCGCACGGACCGCCGCGACGTCGAGCGCACCCGCGGGCTCACCGTCGACCTCGGCCACCTCGTGCTCGCCGGGGGAGGACAGCGGGTCGCCCTGACCGACGTGCCGGGGCACGTCGACTACCTCGCCAACACCGTGGTCGGGCTGGCGGGGGCCACCCACGCGCTGCTGGTGGTCGCCGCCGACGACGGGTGGATGCCCCAGACCGAGGACCACGTCCGCGCCGCTCGGCACCTGCGGGTCCCGGTGCCGCTGGTCGCGGTGACCAAGACCGACCTCGCCGATCAGGACCGTGTCGAGGCGGTCCTGGCCGACGTGGGCGTCCGACTGGAGGCGGAGGCGCCGACCGTCGTCCCGGTCAGCGCGTCCACCGGCGACGGTGTCGACCGGGTGCGCGACGTGCTGACCGCCCTGCCCGCCCCGGAGCCCGGTGCCGGGGCGCCGCGGGTGTGGATCGACCGGGCCTTCCACGTCGAGGGCCGCGGGCTCGTGGTCACGGGGACGTTGCGGCACGGGACGCTGGCCGTCGGCGACCGGGTGACGGTCGCGCCGGCGGGCCGGGTGGGGCGCGTCCGCGCGGTCCAGCAGCACGGCACCGCCGTCGACCGGGTGACCGCCCCCGGTCGCGTGGCCCTCGACCTGGTGGACGTGGTGGCCGACCGCGGCGACCGACTGCTCGACGGGCGTCTCGGGCGTGCCGCCCCTCGGACAGACGCCGTCGACGCCTGGGTCGATGGCGACCACGACCCGGGCATCGGCGAGCGGGGCGCGTGGATCCTGCACGTCGGCGCGACCTCGGTGGAGGTCCGGGTCGCTCCTCTGTTCAGCGGCCCCATCGCAGCGGGGGAGGGGGCGCCCGTCCACCTGCGGCTGGCCCGGCCACTGCCGCTGGTCCACGGGGACCGGTTCGTCCTGCGGGACGTCGGACGCCGCGTCGTGGCGGGCGGCGGCGTCGTGCTCGATCCCCGGCCGCCCGGCCGGGCCCGCGGGCGGGCGCCGCGACGCGCCAGGGCGGACGCACTCGTGGCGGTGCGGGAGGCCGACGATCCCGCCGGGGCGCTGGTCCGCGCCGACGGTGGGGCGACGCCACGCGACCGCCTGGTCACGGCGTGCGCCGACCCCGACGTCACGGCCGGGGTGGCCGTGGACGACCACGTGGTCGACCCGTCGTGGCGGGAGGCGCTGCTCGCCGAAGTCCGGGAACGCCTCACGACCGCGGGGGAGGCGGGCCTCCCGCTCGAGGCACTGG
>CAZDIF010000394.1:0-3049 GCA_964505365.1 uncultured Actinomycetota bacterium | reverse complement strand
CGGGTGCCGAACCCGGCGGCGGGGATCACGGCGGTGCGCACGGTCACGGCGGTGGCTCGTCCTGTTCGGCGTCGCCGCTTGAGCCTACTGACGACTGAGCCGAGCGTGGCGAGCTTGCTCGCCGACCGAGGCGATGGAGTCAGCAGAGCGGAGCGACTGGGACCGGCTCCGACGGCGACAGGGTCCCGCGCGGACCTACGATGCCCGTTCGGCCCGTCCGGTGCACGGTCGCGCCGACGGGCAGAAGGGCACATGGTGGCGGACCGGGACGTGGCCGAGCGCAAGGCCGCGCTGCGCCGGTCGGTCCTCGCCGCCCGCCGGGACCTGGCCGCCGACGAGCGTCGCCAAGGGTCGGCCGCCGCCGTCGACCGCCTCCTGCGGCTGCCCGAGGTGTGGCGTGCGGGCGTCGTGGCCCTGTACGTGGCCACCGACGTCGAGCTCGACCCGGCCCCGGCCGTGCCGATGCTGCACGACCGGCGCATCCGGACGCTGTTCCCCCGGGTGCGCGGCGACCACCTCGACCTGGCGGAGGCACGGGACCCCCACGCCCTGCCGGGCGGGTTCCGGGGCATCCGCGAGCCCACCGGCCCCGCGATCGACCCGTCCGTGGTCGACGTGGTCGTGCTGCCGGGCGTGGCCTTCGACCTCGACGGGGGGCGGCTCGGCCACGGCGGTGGGCACTACGACCGGTTGCTTGCCCTGCTCCCCGACGACACGGTCCGGATCGGGCTGTGCTTCTCCTGCCAGGTCGTGCCCGTGGTGCCGCGCGAGGCCCACGACCAGCTGATCGACATCGTCGTGTCCGACCACGCCCTGCACCGCACCGGCGCCCGCCGCGAGCCGCGCGACGCCTGACGGCAGAGCCCACGCGCTGCGGCGCGCGCGCAGAGCACACCCGACCGTTGCCGGAAGGTCCTCGGACTCGGTATCGTTGGCAGTCGTGGAGGGTGAGTGCCAGTGGTCCGCACCCGGGCCCGGACCTCGCCCCGCACCCCAGGAGTCGACCCATGCCCACCTACGAGTACGCCTGCCGGGACTGCGGCGAGCACCTCGAGGTCGTCCAGTCGTTCAAGGACGACGCGCTCACCACGTGCCCGAACTGCCAGGGGAACCTGCGCAAGGTCTTCTCGGCCGCCGGGATCATCTTCAAGGGATCCGGCTGGCACATCAAGGACTACAAGGACGCCGGCAGCGGCGCGTCCTCGCCCGCGAAGAAGGACGAGGCCAGCAAGGCGGACACCGGCACGTCCTCGTCGTCCGAGTCGTCGACGTCGTCCACGTCCTCGGACTCCTCCTCCAGCTCCGGCAGCGACGCGAAGACCGCCTGACTCGCGCGGGACACCCGCGAGACGCCCGGCGCCACCCGGTGCCGGGCGTCGTCTCGTCCACAGCGGCTGCACGGCGGGGTTCCGGCCGCATCGGTGGCGTGCTGCCATGCAGCCATGCCCAGTGCCCGTCGCCCGTGGCCGACCGCCGGCCCGCCGCTCGCCCTCCCGGTCCTGCTGGACCGGCTGTCCGAGCGGTGGTGGCGGCTGTCCCCGCGCTGGCGCACCGCGGTGGTCGTGCTCGGGATCCTCGCCGTGCTGGCCGTCGCCGGCCGGGGTGCCGCCCGGTCGCCCTGGGGGCCGCCGGTCCCCGTGCTCGTCACCGCCGTCGACGTGCCGGCCGGGTCCCCGGTCGTCGACGTGCAGACGGCCGACCGCCCCGCCGACCTCGTGCCCCCTGATGCCCTGACCACGCCCCCGGACGACGCCCGGGCCCGCGGGCCGATCCCGGCCGGCACCGTGCTGACCGAGCGCCACGTGGCCTCGGGGGTCGCCGGGCTCGTGGGACCCGGCGAGGTGGCGGTGTCGCTGCCGCGGGACGGGCTCCCGCCCGTCGAGGCGGGCCAGGCCGTCGACGTGCTGGCGACCCGACCGGACGGCAGCGGCACCCGCGTCGCCGAGGCCGCCCGGGTGCTCGCCGTCGACGACGCCTGGGCGTGGCTTGCCGTCCCGGCCGAGCAGGCCGACGCCGTCGCCGGTGCCGCCGGCACCGGGCAGCTGCGGCTCGCGGTCCGGCCGCCGTGACGGATGGCCGCCCCGAGGACCGCGGCCGGTGACTGGCGGGTCGATATCGTGCGCGCGTCCCGACCGCCTGCTCGGAGGAGATCCGCGTGCTCGAGGCGATCATCCTCGGCCTGCTGCAGGGCCTGACCGAGTTCCTGCCGGTGTCGTCCTCGGGCCACCTGGTGATCGTGCCCTACCTCGCCGGGTGGGAGCAGCCGCCGCTGGCGTTCGACGTGGCGGTGCACGCGGCCACCCTGCTGGCGGTGGTCATCTACTTCCTCGGGGACCTGTGGTTCCTCGCCACCCGCACGTTCGGGCTGCTGTCGTCGGGCCCGGCCGAGACCTCCCGGGCCCGCACGACCGTGGGGCTGCTCGCCGTGGGCACCGTCCCGGCGGCCATCACCGGGTACCTCGTCAAGCCGATCTTCGACGAGCGGCTCAGCGACCCGCGCGTCGCCGCGGTCATGCTCTTCGTGACGGCCGCGCTGCTGTGGTTCGCCGAGACCATCCGCCGCCGGCGCGCCGCGGTCGCGCAGGGCGTCGCCGTCAAGCAGATGACGGCCGAGCAGGCACGGCTGGACCCCGGTCGTGACGAGGGCACGACGACCTACCGCGACGCGATCGCCATCGGCGTCGCCCAGGCACTGGCGATCCTGCCGGGGATCTCCCGGTCGGGGGCCACCATCGCCATGGGCATGGGCCGTGGCCTGTCGCGCGAGGGCGCGGCGCGGTTCTCGTTCCTGCTGGCCATCCCCGTGATCGCCGGCGCGTTCGTGTCCCAGCTGGGCGACATGACCGGCACCGGCCTGGACGGCTCCGCCTACGCCGGACCGGCGCTGGTCGCCGGGGTCGTCGCCGCCGGGGTGTCCGGCTACTGGGCGATCCGGTTCCTGCTCAAGCTCGTCGTCGACGAGGACCTGCTGGGCTTCGCCCGGTACGTGGTGATGCTGGGCCTCCTCACGCTCGCCGCGTCGTTCACGTGGCTCGGCCCGCCCAGCTGA
>CAZDIF010000393.1:0-3065 GCA_964505365.1 uncultured Actinomycetota bacterium | reverse complement strand
GGCGACGGCCCGTCATCGACCTGCAACCGACCTGCAACCCCCGGGACGACGATGGGCCATGACCCACGACCGAGGTGCCACATGGCCACGAACACCACGCCGAGGATCGAGACGGGGTGGCAGCCCGACACCCCGCTGGGCGACACGCTGCTGCGGCGGTTCGTGCACACCCTCGCGGCGTCCTGGGAGTCCGTCGGTCGGGCCAGCGATGGTGTCGTGCAGGGCGACGACCGGTGCAGCATCGTGGACCTCGGCCGCCCCACGGGGCTGTTCAACAGTGCCACCCTCCTGCAGCCCCTGCACGGAGCCCTCCTCGACGAGACGCTGCAGGCCATCGAGGACACCTACGACGGTGGCGGGTCGGGGACCGCGATGCTGTGGAGCGCGTGGCCCACCCCCGACCTCAGCCCGCGGGGCTGGCAGCTCGAGGGCCACCCGCCCCTGCTGGTCCGCCCGCCCGGCACACCCACGACCGGGCGACGTGACAAGGCCACGCTCGCCGAGGTCGACACGGCGAGCGAGCTCGCGACCTGGGGCACGGTCGCCGTCGACGGGTTCCCGCTCGACGAGGTGGAGCACGCGACGGACCTGCTTCCCGACGGGCTCCTGGACGACGACCGGTGGCGCTTCGTCCTCGCCCACGAGGACGACGTGGCCGTCGCGGCCGGGTCGCAGTTCGTGGCCAACGAGCTGAACCTGCTCGTGCTGGCCGCGACCCGCCCCGAGGCACGGGGCCGTGGCCACTACTCGGCGCTGGCCAGCGACCGGATCGCCCACCGCCCCGACCTGACGGCGGCGGCGATCGTCAGCGACGACAGCCGGCCGGTGCTCGAGCGCCGCTTCGGGTTCCTGCCGATCACACGGTTCACGCTCTGGACCCGCCACCGCCCCTGACCAGATCCGACGACCGGAGGACGCCCGTGCACGCACCCCACCTGCACTTCCGCACCGCACTCGACGAGATGGGCCGCCGCCTCGACGCCCTGCCGGCCGATGCGTGGGACCGACCGACCCCGTGCGCCGACTGGACCGTCCGGGACCTCGTGGACCACGTCGTCGAGGAGGCCTGCTGGGCACGGTCCGTGCTGGCACCACCCTCCGCCAGCGAGGCCGAATCGAGCGCGGACCCGATCGCCAGGTGGCACGAGGCCAGGCAGGCACTCGCCGAGGCCCTCGCGACCGACGAGGTCCTGGACCAGACGATCGAACTCGAGACCGGGCCGGTCCTGGCCCGTGACCTGCTGCCGGAGCTCGTGACGGACCACCTCGTCCACACCTGGGACCTCGCCCGAGCCACCGGCGGTGACACCCACCTCGACCCCGACCTCGTCGCCGTGGCCGCGGCGTGGTTCGACGACCACGAGCAGGAGTGGCGCGAGGCCGGCGAGATCGGTCCCGCACGCGACCTTCCCGATGACGCCGGACCCCAACAGGTGCTGTTGGCCCGGTTCGGACGAGACGACCGTCCCCGCGAGCCCGAGGAGGCCTCCGGATGACCACCATGACGACGACCACGGGCGAGATCGCGCCGCTGGGGACCGCCCTCACGGCGCTCGCCGACCAGCTGGAGGGTCGGCTGGTGCTGCCCGACGATCCCACCTACGACCGGGACCGCGCACTGTGGAACGCGGTGACGGAGCGCCGACCGGCCGCCATCGCGCGGTGCGCGTCCCTCGCCGACGTGCAGGCCACCGTGCGGTTCGCCGCCGACCACGACGCCCTCGTCGCGGTCCGGGGCGGCGGGCACAACGTGGCCGGCACGGCGGGCGTGGACGGCGGCCTCGTGATCGACCTGTCGGACATGGACCATGTCGACGTCGACGCGACGGCCCGCCGCGCCA
Organism: uncultured Actinomycetota bacterium; assembly: GCA_964505365.1. GTDB lineage: Bacteria > Actinomycetota > Nitriliruptoria > Nitriliruptorales > Nitriliruptoraceae > CAWCLK01. The sequence continues at coordinate 1,224 of CAZDIF010000393.1, read as the reverse complement.
GGGTCGGTGGCGGGGCCACCTGGGCCCAGGTCGACGCGGCCACCCAGGCGCACGGCCTGGCCACCCCGGGCGGTGTCGTGTCCAAGACCGGCGTCGGCGGGCTCACGCTCGGTGGCGGCATCGGTTGGCTGCGACGCCGCCACGGCCTGTCGTGCGACAACCTCGTCGCCGCCACGCTCGTCGCCGCCGACGGCACCGTCCACCACGGGGACGAGGACAGCGACCCGGAGCTGCTGTGGGGCCTCCGCGGTGGGGGCGGCAACTTCGGCGTGGTCACCGAGCTCACGTTCGCGCTGCACCCGGTCGGTCCCGAGGTTGCCGTCGCCCTGACCCTGTACCACGGCGACGACACCGCGGGCGTCCTGCGCGCCTGGGAGGGTGCCACCACCGACCTCGCGGACGAGGTCAGCTCCTTCGCCATCTGCGGCACCGTGCCGGACGAGGAGGACTTCCCGGAGGAGCTGTGGGGCGAGCCCATGACGCTGATCATGGCCGTCGCCACCGGCGCCACGGACCGGGACCAGCAGTTGGTCCGGCCGTTCCGGGAGCTCGCAGCACCGATGCTGGACCTCAGCGACACGATGGCCTTCGTCGACGTGCAGCAGGCCTTCGACGGCGACTACCCGGACGGGGCCCGCTACTACTGGACGTCCCTGCACCTGCCCGCACTGGACGACCGCATCATCGGGCTGGTCGAGGAGTGGACGCAGCGGCGGCCGTCCGAGCTGGCCACCGTGGACGTGTGGCACCTCGGCGGGGCGATGGGGCGCGTCGCCCCGGACGCCACGGCGTTCGGGGATCGCAGCGCCCCGTACCTGCTGGGCATCGAGGCCAACTGGCTCGACCCGGAGTATGACGACGCCAACATCACCTGGGCCCGCGACTGCATGCAGGCGTTCCGCGACGTGTCGACGGGCCGGGAGTACCTGAACTTCCCCGGTTTCCTCGAGGACCGCGAGGCTGCGCTGCGGGCCGCGCACGGCGACGACAACTACCGCCGCCTGGCGGCACTGAAGCGACGGATGGACCCTGACAACCGGTTCCGCCTGCACCAGAACGTGCCGCCCTCCTGAGCGACGCCGGCAGCGGCGCCGTGGCTCCTCGCGACCTCGGTCGAATAGCCTCGCCGGCATGGAACTCCACCTCACGAACGACGACGCTGCGGACCGCCTGCTGTCCACCAACCCACTGGCACTGCTGATCGGGATGCTGCTCGACCAGCAG
>CAZDIF010000392.1:0-3067 GCA_964505365.1 uncultured Actinomycetota bacterium | reverse complement strand
TGTAGTTCCACTCGTACAGCGCCTTGGCCTCGTCGAGGCCCTCGTAGCACTGCAGCCGGACCAGGTCGGCGTCCCGGGCGCCGGCGATGGCCTTGGCCAGCTCGGTCTTGCCGACGCCGGCCGGTCCCTCGACGAGGATCGGCTTGCGCAGCCGCTCGGCGAGGTAGACGACGGTCTCGATGGCGTCGTCGGTGAGGTAGCCCGCGCGTGAGAGGCGCGTGGCGACGTCCGTGACGCCGGTGAACTCTGGGAGCACGGTCGATCCTGGGCGGGGATGGGCGGGTGGGGGCGAGACTACGACCTGTCCGCCCCACCCACCCAGTCGTGGCCGCGGGTCAGCGCCGCTGTCGCTGGCGCATCGCCCGCCCGATGCGGCCGACGAGCGCGTCGGGGGTCGCCCGCATGAGGGTGGACAGGGCCTTGTAGCGCAGGTCCGGGACGGACAGGTCACGGCCGCGGGCGAGGTCGCGCATCGCCTCGTCGACCATCTCGGCGGCGTCGAGCCACAGGAAGTCCGGCATCTCCGCCGTCGACATCCGGGAGCGCTCGTGGAACTCCGTGCGGACGAACCCGGGGTTCAGCGACATGACCCGGATGCCGTGGCGCGCGAACTCGGGCGCGATGGACCGCGAGAACGTCGTCACCCAGGCCTTGTGCGCGCTGTAGGTGTTCAGCGGCGCGAACGCGGCGATGGACGCCACGTTGACGATGGCGCCGTGGCCGCGCGCCTTCATCGCGACGCCGGCCGCGTGGGTCAGGCGCATGACGGCGACGACCATCACGTCGAGCGCCTGCTGCTCCGCGTCGACCTCGCTGGCGAGGAAGGGCCGGTTGATCCCGAAGCCGGCGTTGTTGACGAGCAGGTCCACGGGCGCGTCGGTCGAGCCGAGGCGCTCCTCGACCGCGGCCCGCTGGCCGGCGTCGGCGAGGTCGGCGACGAGCACCTCGGTGCCGACCCCGTGGGCGTCGGCGACCTCCTCGGCGACCCGCTGCAGGCGGTCCTCGGTCCTGGCGACGAGCACGAGGTCGTGCCGGTCGCGGGCGAGCCGTTCGGCGAAGGCGCGACCGATACCGGCGGTCGCGCCGGTGACGAGTGCGGTGGGCATGGCATGCGCTCCGGGTCAGCGACCGCAAGGGTGGCACGCTGGCGACGCCGAGCGCACGTTCACCACGACCCGCCCCCGCCGCCGCCCATGCCGCCGCCGGAGAACCCGCCGCCACCACCGAAGCCGCCGGAGGAGAACCCACCGCTGCCCGACGACGGCGGCGCCGCCACCACGGCCGACCCGACGGACGAGGAGAAGTCGTTGAGGCCCGACGAGAACGCCATGAGGTGGAACGGCCCCGGCCCGACGTAGAAGCGGCCGACGGCGGACCCGACGTCGACGCCGAGGTCCTCGAACACCTGCGCCCACCGGTCGACGACGCCGAACACCACGGCGTACGGCAGGTAGCCGACGAACAGCTCCTCGGCCTCGGCGAACGCCATGCGGTCCGTCTCGGCCGCCTCGACGAACTCGCGGAACCCCAGGGTGCGGGTCAGCAGCGCGGACCCGCGCGCCGTCCGCCGCGGCATCCACCGGTGCGCGGCGGCCACGACCAGCCCGACCAGGGCCACGGCGATGCCGACCACCGCCATCCGCCAGGTGGCCAGCAGGAACGCGAGGCCGACCCCGGCGGCGGCGGCGAACACGCCGATGCCCACCCAGCGGCTGCGGACGTGGTCCGGCCGGTCGGCGAACCACCGGCGGGACTGGGCATCGGCGTAGATCGCCGTCTCCACCCGTTCGTAGTCACGGGCGAACGTGCCCTTCAGGTCCGACACCAGCACGCGGTCACCGTCCGCGAACAGGCCGTCGAGGAGCAGCCGCTCGTACGCCAGCAGCTCGTCGTCCTCGGCGCCGCTGGCCCGCACCAGCCGCCAGTCGCCGCTGCGGAACCAGCCGCCCTCGTCCACCTGCTCGATCACCAGGTGCCCACGGACGGCCAGGTCCACGACCGTCGCGGTCACGTCCACCGCGTCCACCCGCTCGTCCACCAGCAGCCCCATCTGGGCCGGGCGGAGGCCATCCGGCGGGCGGTACTCCACCGGGACCGGCCGCGGTTCCAGCAGTCCCCGGCGGCGGTCGGCGGCCCGGGCCTCGTCGAGGCTGCCGTGCGAGGTGACCCCGCCGACGTGGACGCGGTCCCGGCCCTGCCGCCACGCGAGCGCGACCACGCCCGCAAGGCCGAGGACCAGCACGGCGGCGGCCAGTGGCGCCGCCCAGGGCGAGCCGATGAAGGATCGCCGCAACGACGGCTTCTCGTCCACCAGGACCCGTGCGTCGACGGCCCCCTCCGGCAGCTGCACCGCGACCGTGAGGCCCTCACCCGGCTGCAGGGTCCGGGTCGAGGAGAACGTGGCTCGCCCACCCTCGGTGGACGCCTCGCAGGCGTCGTCGCGGCCGGACCGGCCCTCGAAGCACCAGGCGCCGGCGAGGTCGGGGGCGGTCAGCGTGACGTCGACCTGCTGGATCGAGACCGGCCAGCCGTGGCCGACCGCGTCCCACGCCAGGCCCGCGCCGTCGTCCGCCAACGGCTCGACGGCGCCAACCACCCGGTAGGAGAGCGTGTACTGCTGCCGGCCCGTCACGGTCACGTCCGGATCGCCGATCCGGATCACCAGGTTGCCGCCCTCGCCTTCGGGGCCGGACAGCTGCACGTCCGTCGGGGCACGCGACGACGAGGTCACCTGCAGGTCCTCGATCCGCAGGATCCGGTGGAGGTCGTCCGGGTCCTCGCCGGCCGGCACGACCTCGCGGAGGTTGGCCGGCAGCGGCGAGGGCAGCTCCTCCCACACGGGCACGTAGCGGAAGATGCCGCGTCGCTGCAGCTCGCGGAAGTCCACCGCGATCTGCTCGGTGACGTGCAGGGCACCGTCCTGGTCGACCTGCAGGTCCACGGCGTAGGACCGAATCGTCCAGCCCCCGTCCGACTGCGCACCCGCGGGCGCGGCGACGACGGCCAGGGCCGCCACGACCACGAGCAGGAGCGCCGGCCACCGTCGCGTCACGGGGACAGCTCGACG
>CAZDIF010000391.1:0-3068 GCA_964505365.1 uncultured Actinomycetota bacterium | reverse complement strand
GCAGGCGGTCGCCCGCCTGTCCCCGCTCTACCACGGGGTCGAGCTGCTCCGGGCCACCTGGTTCTGGACGTTCGACGTGACCGTGGTCGGCCACCTGGCCGTGCTGCTGGCGATGGTCGTGTCCGGCCTGGCCGTCGCCAGCCGCCGCATCGGCATGCTCCTGCTCCGGTAGCCCCCCTTCGGGGTGGGCCGGTCAGGCGACGACGTCCCGGTCGGGTCGAGGGACCCGGACCTCGGGGTCGCTGCCGGCCATGGCATCCCGGATCCGGCCGGCGAGCTGCGCGGGGGTGTTGTCGGCGGCCGTGGTGTCGCGGAGGAAGTCGGCGACCAGGTCCAGGAAGTGCTCGGGGTCCTCCAGGTGCGGGAAGTGGCCGGCGCCCTCCATGACCTCGAACCGGTCCACCGGCAGGTCCCGGGCCGCCCGGCGGCCGTGCCCGATGGGGATGATGAGGTCGGCGTCGCCCCACACGATCATCGTCGGGACCTGGTCGGCCAGCTGGAGGCGTCGCGTGGCGTCGATCCGCTGCCCACCCCAGTCCATGACGCTGCGGATGAGGCTGACGAACGCCCGTCGCGCCCGCGGGTCGGCCAGCGTGGCGTAGCTCCACGCCAGCTCGCGCAGTGTCGCCATGCGTGGGTCGGTGACCCACCTGGTCAGCGGGCGCGTGAGGACGGCCCCGAACCGGTTGAACGCCAGGGGCAGCACCCACTCGGCCCCCGGCAGCGTCGCCGCGCGCAGGGCGAGACCCACGGATTCGCCGAGTCCGCCGGAGGCCACGAGGATCATCCGCCCGACCAGCTCGGGGTAGGCGTAGGCGGTCTGCATCGTCACGCCGCCGCCCAGCGAGTGGCCGATGACGGTGGCCTGCCGCACGCCGAGTCCCATCAGCAGGTCCCGCACGTGCAGCGCGAACCCGGCGATCGAGTAGTCGCCGCGGGCCCGGGACGACAGGCCGTGCCCCGGCAGGTCGGGGACGATCACGCGGTGGGTGCGCGCCAGCTGCGAGACCAGCGGGTTCCACGAGGCCGCGGAGCAGGTGATCCCGTGCAGCAGGACGACCGGGTCGCCCTCGCCGACGTCCACGAACGACAGCCGGTTGCCGTACAGGTCCACCGTGTGGCGCGGCACCACGGTCTCGGCCAGGGGCACGTGGGGGGCATCGCCACCACCAGTGGCGTCGCGGCGGGAACGCAGACGCATGCGGGAGACCTGTGTTCGGGGGCCGGGCCACGATACCCGCCGGGATGCTGGCGCCTGAACCGCCGGTCAGTACCCGGTCGCCACGCCGCCTGTTCGTGCGCCCCTCGGACATGTCCTTGACGGGAGCGCACACAGGCGCGTGACTGCGGGGAACCGGATGAGGAGCATGGAGGGTGCCGCACTACCGACGCCTGGGGGAGGTGCCGCCGAAGCGGCACACGCAGTTCCGCCGTCCCGACGGGGGCCTGTACCGGGAGGAACTGACGGGGCAGGAGGGGTTCTCGTCGGATTCCTCGCTGCTGTACCACCGCCATGCCCCGACCACCCTGACCCACATCGAGGCGCTGCCGGACGACCCCGTCCAGCTCGCGCCGAACCACCCGTTGAAGCCGCGCCACCTGCAGGCGCACGAGCTCAAGGCCGGCGGTGACCTGGTCCGGGGGCGGCACCTGCTGCTGGCCAACGACGACGTCCGCATCTCCTACGTCGCCGCCGTGGAGGACAGCCCGCTGGTCCGCAACGCCATCGGCGACGAGCTCGTGTTCGTCGAGTCGGGGTCGGCCGAGCTGCAGTCGCCCTACGGCCGGCTGCCGGTCGGCGCCGGTGACTACGTCGTCGTGCCCACGGCCACGACGCACCGCTGGGTCGTCGACGGCGAGGTGCGGGCGCTGGTGCTCGAGTCCCGTGGCCACGTCGGCCCGCCGGACAAGTACCTGTCGAAGCGTGGGCAGTTCCTCGAGCACGCGCCGTACTGCGAGCGCGACCTGCGCGGGCCGACCGAGCTGCTGCACGTCGACGACACCGACGTCGAGGTGCTCGTGCGCACGCGCCACGGCGTGACCCGGCACGTGCACGCCACCCACCCCTTCGACGTGGTCGGGTGGGACGGCTACCTCTACCCGTACGCCTTCAACATCGCCGACTTCGAGCCGATCGTCGGCCGCATCCACCAGCCGCCGCCGGTCCACCAGACCTTCGCGGCGCCCGGCGTGGTGATCTGCTCGTTCGTGCCGCGCCCGTTCGACTGGCACCCGCTGTCCATCCCCGCGCCGTACAACCACGCCAACGTCGACTCCGACGAGGTGCTGTTCTACGTCGACGGCGACTTCATGAGCCGGAAGGGCTCCGGCATCGCCGTGGGCTCGCTGTCCGTGCACCCCAACGGGTTCACCCACGGGCCGCAGCCGGGCGCCGTCGAGGCCTCCATCGAGGCCGAGGGCACCGAGGAGACGGCGGTCATGATCGACACCTTCCGGCCGCTCGCGCTGGGACCCGGCGCGCTCGACTGCGAGGACCCGGACTACGTCTGGTCGTGGGGCAGACAGCCCGGCGACCAGTCGTCACACTGACAGGAACCGACAACCGGCCACGCTGCGACCCAGCGGGCCGGGCGACGTGACGAGGTTGCCATGAGCGACGACACCTTCCCGATCCAGGGCTACGACCACCTCGAGTTCTGGGTCGGCAACGCCAAGCAGTCCGCCCACTACTACCGGCACGCGTTCGGGTACGACCTCGTCGCCTACGCCGGGCCCGAGACCGGGGTGCGTGACCGCGCGTCCTACGTGCTGAAGCAGCGCGGTATCCGGCTGGTCCTGACCACGCCGCTCACGCCGATCAGCGACATCGCCCAGCACGTCGCCCTGCACGGCGACGGCGTGCGCAGCGTGGCCTTCCAGGTCCCCGACGCCGAGCAGGCCTTCCGCCACGCCGTCGACCACGGCGCCCAGCCGCACCACGAGCCCGAGGTGCGCACCGACGAGACCGGCAAGGTCGTGGTCGCCGCGGTGAAGGCGTACGGCGACACGATCCACACGTTCGTCGGTCGCGACGAGTACGACGGCGTGTTCCTCCCCGGCTACGAGGC
>CAZDIF010000390.1:0-3080 GCA_964505365.1 uncultured Actinomycetota bacterium | reverse complement strand
TCGGCGAGGTCGACCCACCCGGCCGTGTTCCACGCCGTGACCTGCTCGTCGCGCCAGGCGCCGTGCTCGCGCTGCAGCCTCGCCCCGGTGGTCCTCGCCGGCGGCCCCAGCGAGTTGCCGTCGAGGTGGACGAGGTCGTCGGCCACCTCCCAGTGCCCCCGCAGGTGCGCCAGCGGGTCCCGGCGGTCGAGCTCGACGAGGCGGTCACGGTCGACGGCGGCGTCCTCTCCCGACGAATGGTCGATCCGGACCCTAGCCCGCGTCCGTTGCGATGCGGATCTGCTGTTGCGATGCGGATTCAGGGGAGAATCTGGCCGGAATCCGCATCACAACCCGGAATCCGCATCACAAGGTGGGGCTCGGAGGGGCGTGCGGGGTGGGGGAGGTGGGCGTGCGGTGGCCGGACGAACAGGGTCCAGGCACTTGTATGAACCTGACGTCGGTGTCAATATGACGTCGACGTCAACTTCGATCCGTCGTTCTCGACCTGTGAGGGAGCCCCGTGGCCCGCATCGCGTTCGTCTTCCCCGGCCAGGCCGCCCAGCGTGAGGGCATGGCCAGCGCCTGGGCCGGCACGCCGCACGCCCGCGCCTTCGAGCTGGTGGGCGAGCGGATGGGCACCGACCTCGCCACCGCCGCCGATGACGCCGACGCCTGTGGCGCCTCGACCGCGCTGGCCCAGCCGGCCATCCACGCCGCGTCCATGGCCGCGTTCGACGCCCTGGCCGACGCGGGCGTCCACCCGGACGTCGTCGCCGGCCACTCGCTCGGTGAGGTGACCGCCGCCGTCGCCGCCGGCGTGCTCGACCGCCGTGACGGTGCCGACCTCGTCGTGGCCCGCGGCGAGGCCATGGGTCGCGCCTGCGCCACCTCGCCCGGCACGATGGCCGCGATCGTGCGGCTCGACCTCGACACGGTCGAGGAGCTCGTCGACCGCGTCCCCGACGCCTGCATCGCCAACGCCAACGCCCCCGGCCAGGTCGTCGTCGCCGGACCGCCGGAGGCCGTCGACGAGGTCGTGGCGCTCGCCAAGGAGCACCGCGGCCGCGGCGTCCCGCTGAAGGTCGAGGGTGCGTTCCACTCGGCCGCGATGTCCCCGGCCGTGGTGCGCGTCGACACCCTGCTGCGCCACCTCGAGCTCGCCGACCCGACCGTGCCGGTCGTGTCCGGCATCGACGCCGCCCCCCGCACGACCCGGGACACCGTCGCCCGTGCGCTGGTCGACGGGATCCTCAGCCCCGTGCGCTGGATCGACGTCCAGCAGGCGCTCGCCGCCGACGGCGTCGACCTCATCGTCGAGGTGGGCCCGGGCGGCGTCCTCGCCGGCTGCGCCAAGCGGACGATCCCCGACGTGCCCTGCGTCTCCGTCGCCGAGCCCGGCGACGTCGCCGCCGTCCTCGAGCACCTCGGCGAGCGCGTCCCCGCCTCCGCCTCCGCCTGACCTTCCCACCTCCCCCCACCCTCAGGAGCACCCCATGATCCCCATCCCGCAGTGCGTCGTCGCCACCACCCCGGTGGAGGGTCGCCTCCGCCGCCTGGCCGCGGACGGCACGTCGGTCTCCGCCGGCGAGGTCGTCGCCACCATCGAGTCCGGCGGCCGGAGCATCGACGTCACCGCACCGCGTGCTGGCCGCATCGGCGGCGCGCTGGCCGGGCTGGCCCAGCCGCTGGGTGCCGGCGAGGGCGTGCTCTGGCTGGCACGCGCCTGATGGCCACCACGCTCGCCCCCGCCGCCTCGGCGGCCACCTCGTCGCGCACCGGTCTGCCGGTGGCAGTGCTCGGCCTCGGTGTCGACCTGCCGGACAACGTCGTCACCAACGATGACCTGGCCGAGGTGCTGGACACCTCCGACGAGTGGATCCGCACCCGCACCGGCATCGCCGAGCGTCGCGTCCTGGCCGACGGCGACGCCACCGCCGACCTCGCCGCCCGGGCCGCCCAGCGCGCCCTGGACGACGCCGGGATCACGGCCGCCGACCTCGGCATGCTGCTGGTCGCGACCACCACGCCCGACCACCCCGTGCCCGGCACCGCCCCGCTCGTCGCCGCCCGCCTGGGCGCCGAGCTGCCGGCCGTCGACCTCAACGCCGCCTGCAGCGGCTTCGTCTACGGCCTGCAGGTCGCGGCGGGGCTGCTCCTCGCCGGCCGCGGGCCCGTGCTGCTCGTCGGCGCCGAGAGCATGACCCGGATCGTCGACCCGAACGACCGCACCGTCCGCGTGCTGTTCGGTGACGGTGCCGGCGCCGCCGTGCTCGGCCTGGACGAGGGCGGCTCGCTGGGCCCGTTCGACCTGGGCTCCGACGGCTCCGACCCGTCGATCCTGTGGCAGGAGGCCACCGGCACCCGCCTGCCGGCCACGGCCGAGGCCGTCGCTGACGGCCGCCACTACCTCACGATGCGCGGCACCGAGGTGTACCGCCACGCCGTCGCCCGCATGACCGCCTCCTCGCGGGCCGTGCTGGACGAGGCCGGCCTCACCGTCGACGACGTCGACCTGTTCATCGGCCACCAGGCCAACCGCCGGATCCTCGACGCCGTCGCCACCAAGCTCGAGATGCCCGCTGAGCGCTGCCACGTCACCGTCGACCGGCACGCCAACACCTCCGCCGCCTCCATCCCGCTCGCCCTGGCCGACGCCCGCGACGCCGGCCGCCTCCACGACGGCGACCGCGTCCTGCTGACCGCCTTCGGCGCCGGCCTGACCTGGGGCTCGACACTGCTCACCTGGAAGGACACCGCATGACGAGACCCGACGATCCGGTCGCCCTCGTCACCGGTGGGTCCGGTGGCATCGGCGCCGCCGTGTGCCGCGCCCTCGCCGACGCCGGCCACACCGTGCTGGTCGGCTACCGCTCCGACGAGGCCGCCGCCACCGCCGTCGCCGCCGAGTGCGCCGGCAAGGCCGAGCCCGTCCGCATCGACGTCGCCGATCCCGACCAGATCACCGCGGCCGTCGCCCGCGCCGGGGACCTCGGCACGCTGGCCGTGGTCGTCAACAACGCCGGCATCGCCGACGACGACCTGCTGCTGCGCCTGGACGCCGACCGCATCGACCGCACGCTGCAGGTCAACCTGCGCGG
>CAZDIF010000389.1:0-3083 GCA_964505365.1 uncultured Actinomycetota bacterium | reverse complement strand
AGCATGGTGGTGCCGTGGCGGCCGTCGTCGTCGGACCACTCGTTGATGACCTGCAGGCGGCCGTCCTGGGCGCGCTGGATGCGGGCGCGGCCGCGGCCGGTGATGACCTCGTGGCCGCTGTCGAGGCGGTGCAGCTCCTGCACGTACCGGTACTGCAGCACGTCGCGCATGAGGATCCCGGACAGCTCGCCGTCGGACACCTCGTGGGACCAGAACGTCGCCGAGGTGCGCCGGCCCTCCTGCAGGAACGAGAACGTCAGCCCCGACGACCCGGTCTTGGGGCCGTCGAGGACCTCGTCGACGGTGAAGGTCAGCCCGTGGAGGTCGTAGCCCTCGTCGTCGATGCGGTGACGCCCCGCGGTCCAGTCCGGCCGTGTCAGCGCGTAGCCCCAGCGGGCGGCGTAGCTGCCGTCGTCCTCGGGCATGGAATCCCGGTACCGGGCCTCCATCCGGAACCCGGCGGCGTTGAAGGCCCGCTGCATGGGGATGTTGTGCTCGTGGGTCTCGCCGACCAGCCGCTGCAGGTGGGGGTGGGCGGCGAAGTGGTGGTCCGCCAGCTGCCGCAGCACCTCGCGGCCGACGCCGCGGCCGCGCTCGTCGGGGGAGAGGCGGATCTGCATCTGCCCGTCACCGGACTGCATGCCAGTCACCAGCGCGAACCCGGCGGGCTTGCCGTCGACCTCGACGGCCCACGCCCACTGGTCGTCGCTGGCCCAGGCGCCGTCGGCGACGGCCTCGACGAGGCGGTCGCGCTCGAGCCCCAGCGAGGGGGACTGCGGTGCGGCCGTGGCCTGGTCGAGTTCGGCGAGCCAGGTCGCGTCGTCGGGCGTGACCACGCGCAGGTGGACCTCCGGACCGGTCTCCGTCATGTCGTGTCGGTCCTCTCGTGCTCCGCCCCACCAGTGTCAACGAGGGTAGGCGGGCGGTCGGTGTCGGGCAGGCGGGGGAGGGTGGCAACCGTGCGGTCGTGCGCGGACGACGCGGGCTCGTGCGCTGGCCGGACCGTCGGTCAGACGGTGGTGGCCGGGTCCTCGCTGCGAAGCCGAAGCTCGTTGCCGACGGCGGCGACCGCGGCCGCGACGGGCACGGCGAGGAACGCCCCGACGACGCCGGCCAGCGCCGCCCCGGCGGTCAGCGCGACCAGCACCACCACCGGGTGCAGCGCCACCGCGCGCCGCATGATCGTGGGTTGCAACAGGTTGCCCTCGAGCTGCTGCACGCCGAGTATCACGGCCAGCAGCAGGACGGCGGTCACCCAGTCCACGGTCAGTGCGACGAGCACGGCGATCAGCCCGGCCGTGAAGGCCCCGATCACCGGGAGGAAGCCGCCGAGGAACACCAGCAGCGTCAGCGGGCCGACCAGCGGCACCCCGAGGACGAGCATCCCGATCATGATCCCGATCGCGTCGATCGTCGCGATCAGGGCCGTGCCGCGGACGTAGCCGGCGAGGGCCTCCCAGGCTCGACGACCGATCGCGCGCAGTGTCTCGCGGTGGTGCGGCGGTGTCCGCGCGACCAACCAGGCGGTGATGTCGTCGCCGTCCTTGACGAAGAAGAACAGCAGCACGATCAGCAGGAGCAGGCCGATGATGGCCTGGGCGACGAACGCGGCGCCGCTCAGCACCCCGGAGACGATCTCGCCGCTGCTCTCGGAGGCGCGCTGGCCGATGGAGCCGACGAGGGCCTCGATCCGAGCGCGGTCGTATCCGAGCGGGCCGGTCTCGAGCCAGTTCAGGACGGCGTCCCAGGCATCGGCCAGCCGTGGGCCGAGCTCGCCGATCTGGTCGGCGAACGTCGGCGTGAGCACGGCCAGGATGCCGACGATCGCCCCCAGCCCACCGATCACGACGATGCTGGCCGCCGCGCCGGGCTTGAAGCCCCGATCGCGCAGCCACGTGGCAGGCGGGGAGCACAGCGTGGCGAGGATCAGGGCGACGATCACCGGCAGCGTGACCACGAGCAGCCGCGAGAGGATCCACAGCACCACCATGATGCCGACCAGCAGGACGAGCATGCGCCACGTCCACGCGGCGGCCGTCGCCAGCCACTCCGGCACCCGTGTCGTGCTCGACTGTCGGGGGTCGTCCACCCGTGTGTCCTCCCGCTCACGGTGGCGGCACTGTACGCAACCCCCGTGACGCACCGTGGCAGGATCGGTCCGTGCTGTGGGCGCTCAGGCCCACCCATCGCTTGCGCGCCCCTCGCACGTTTGCCAAGGGCAAGCACCTGTCGACAAGCCCGCTGCGGGTGTGGACAGCATGTGGACATCTGGGGGGTCGGGCTGCGGACAACCCTCGCCGACACAACATGTGGTGGTGTACCCTGTGCATCGGACCCCACCGGTTGTGCTGCAGGCGCCAGGCCTTCCGTGTTGACTCGTTGACATGCCCGATCCCTCGGCGGTGTAATCACAGGGTTGTCATTTCACCTCACGAGACGACGAGAGAGCCGCGCCGGGCACGGCGCACCCGGAACCAGGAGCACACGATGGCCGACACCGCAGACGCCACGACGGCGACCGCACCCACGCTCGACGACGCCGCCACCGAACGGGGCCGCGTCGAGGTGGCCCGTCAGGGCAAGCGCACCGGGCTGCGCTTCCAGCGCCACTTCACCACTCCGGACGTGCACCCCTACGACGAGCTCGAGTGGGAGCTGCGCGACGCAGTGATCAAGAACTGGCGCGACGGAGCGGTCTCGTTCGAGCAGCGCGGCGTCGAGTTCCCGTCGTCCTGGTCCATGAACGCGACCACGATCGTCGCCCAGAAGTACTTCCGGGGCACGCTCGGCTCGCCCGAGCGCGAGCGCTCCGTCCGCCAGATGGTCGACCGCGTCGCCGACACGATCACCGGGTGGGGCATCGACGGCGGCTACTTCATCGACGACGAGTCGGCCGAGACCTTCCGCGCCGAGCTCAAGCACCTGCTGGTCAACCAGAAGGCCGCGTTCAACTCGCCCGTGTGGTTCAACGTCGGCGTCGAGGAGAAGCCGCAGTGCTCCGCCTGCTTCATCCTCTCGGTCGAGGACACGATGTCGTCGATCCTCAACTGGTACGTCGAGGAAGGCACGATCTTCAAGGGCGG
>CAZDIF010000388.1:0-3084 GCA_964505365.1 uncultured Actinomycetota bacterium | reverse complement strand
GCTGGGAGGCAGGGGCTCGAACCCTGAATGCCGGCTCCAAAGGCCGGAGTGTTGCCGATTACACCACCTCCCACCGGCCGCACGACACGCGTGGCGCCCCGGCGGTGGACCGGTCAGCGTAGGGGCGGGCGGTCAGGAGGCCAGCGTCGGCCCGCCGCTGGGCGAGGTGGCGACCTCGCACCGGTCGAAGTGTCCGGCGACCTCGTCGCGGATCCGGTTGGCCGTCCCCCGGTCCTCGGCCAACGCGATCAGCGTCGGCCCGGAGCCGGAGACGATCGCGCCGAGCGCCCCGGCCTCCAGCATCGCGTCCCGGGCCTCCTCCAGTGACGGCCGCAGGCTGAACGTCGCCGGTTCGAGGTCGTTGTGCATCGACGCGCCCAGCACCTCGGCGTCACCGGTCCGCAGTGCGTGCAGGACGACGTCCGGCTCGAGCTGGTTGGGGGCGCTCACCTCGTCCCAGGCCCGGTACACGTCGGGCGTGGACAGCGGCTCGTCCGCCATGCCGACGACCCAGTGGAACACCCCGCGGCACAGCACCTGCGCGGTCGCGACCCCGGTACCGGTCGCCAGCGCCGTCCCCCCGGTCACGCAGAACGGCACGTCCGCCCCGAGCCCGGCCGCCAGCTCGCGCAGCTCGTCCTTCTCCAGCCCCCCGTCCCACAGGGTGTTGAGGGCCACCAGGGTCGCCGCCGCGTCGGCGCTGCCGCCACCCATGCCCGCGGCGACCGGGATGCCCTTGTCGAGGTGCACCCGCGTGACCAGCGCCTGCTCGTCGGACACGTCGCCGGCACCGTTCCCGCCGAGGCGCTCCAGCAGGGCGTGGGCGGCCCGGACGACGAGGTTGTCCTCGGTCGGCACCCCGTTCGTGCCGTCGTGGGAGAACTCCACCCGCAGCAGCCGTCGCGTGGCCGGGTGCAGGAACGCCGGGTCCCCGTCCATGGCGGCCACGAGCCGGTCCTTCAGCGACACGGTCTGCATCACCGACACCAGCTCGTGGTAGCCGTCGTCGCGCAGCCCACGGACCGCGAGGAACAGGTTCACCTTCGCGGGCACGCGGACGTCGACGCGAACGCCATCGGACTGGGGTGGAGAGGACAAGGGTGTGCACGACTCCCGGAACGTCCTCGGGATCGTAGGGAGGTCACCTCGCCCGACCCCAGTCCGCCCCGGCCTGACGGCGGGGGTCACCGCCCGGCCAGCGCCCCCGCGTCGTCGAGCGCCGCCGTCAGGGCGACGAACGCCGCGACGTCCAGCGTCTCCGGTCGGGCAGCGGGGTCGACGCCCGCGGCCTCCAGGGCGGCGACGGCCGCGTCCCCGTACCGCCCACGCAGCGTGTTGCGCAGGGTCTTGCGCCGCTGGGCGAACGCGGTGTCCACCACCTCGGCGACCTGCTGGCGCCGACCCGGTGGCAGGTCGTCCGCGGTCCGGGTGACCCGCACCATCACCGAGTCGACGTTGGGCACCGGCAGGAACACCGACCGGGGCACGGTGAGGTCGACTGCGACGTCGGCGCGCAGCGCCAGCCGCACCGACACTCCCGCATACAGGGGGTGCCCCACGCGCGCGGCCCACCGCTCCCCCACCTCGCGCTGGACCATGACGTAGGCATCGGACACGTGCTCGGCGTCCAGCGCCGCGAACAGCAGCGGGGTGGCGACGTTGTAGGGGAGGTTGGCGACCAGCCGCGCCGGCTCGCCCAGCGCCTCGTCGAGGTCGATGCGCAGGGCGTCGGCGTGGACCACCTCGACGGTGCCGAGCGGTGCGGTGACCTCGGCCGCCGCACGGGCGAGCCCGGCGTCGACCTCGACGGCCACGACGCGACGAGCCGTCCGGCCCAGCGGCAGCGTCAGCGACCCGAGGCCCGGTCCGATCTCGAGCACGACGTCGTCGGCCCCGATGCCGGCCCCCGCGAGGATCCGCTCGACCGTGTTCGGATCGACGACGAAGTTCTGGCCCGCGGCCTTCCGCGGGGCGAGGCCGTGCCGGTCCATCAGCCGGCGGGCCACCGTGGGGGTGATGGCCGCCGGCGCGTCCTCGGTCACGAGGAGGTCATGGCAGGCCGAGCTTGCGGGAGCAGGACGGCCAGTGGTCGCTGTAGCGGCCGGTGGAGTCCCGCAGGATCGTGCCGCGCTTGATCTGCTCGGCCTTCGACGCCTCGTGCGGGTAGCCGCTGCCACCGACGCGCCGCCACGTGCTCAGCGAGAACTGCAGGCCGCCGTAGTAGCCGTTGCCGGTGTTGATGTGCCAGTTGCCACCGGACTCGCACTGGGCGAGGCGGTCCCAGACGGACCCGTCGCTGGAGGACGACGGTGGCGGGGGTGGCGGGGGGCGCTCGGCCGTGCCCACCTCGACGATGCGGGTGGTCGGCTCGGTCCGGACCTCCTGCGACACGAGCTCGCGCTCGGTCACCTCGCCGTCGACCAGGGTCTCGCGGTAGGTGTCGACACGCAGGCCCTCGGCCCCGGCCTGGACGACGACCTGCTCGTCCTCGTACCGGTCGGAGGTGTAGCGGACCTCCTCCTCGTACGACAGCGCCACCTCCTCGGTGACCTCGCGGGTGTCGACCCGGGTGACGGTGACCTCGACGACGCCCGGTGCCCGGCCGGTGAGGTCGGTGCCGCGCGGCATCGACAGCTCGTCCGACTCGCGGACCTTCACGTTGGCGAGGTCGAGGGCGTCGGCGACGGTGCCGCCGCGACGCAGCCGCACCAGCGTGCTCTGGTCGTCGGCGGTCACGCGCACGCGCACCGGCTGGGTCACCTCGACGTGGGTGCCCTCCTCCAGCGGCGTGTCCGGAGCCGGCTGGATCGACAGACCCTCGACATCGCCCAGTCCGGCGGCGACCACGACGTCGTGGACGGTCTCGCCGGCGACGGGCAGCTCGCGGACGTGGTCGCGGAACTCCAGCGTCACGGGGACGGCCCGGACGATCGACACCTCGAGGCCGTCCTCGACGGGCTGGGACAGCGACGGGGACACCTCGTCGTGCGGGCCAACCTCGACATCCGCGGCCTCGAGGGCTTCCTCGACGGTCCCGGCGTAGGTGTTGACCTCGATCACGTCGCCGTCGACCTCGATGGCGAC
>CAZDIF010000387.1:0-3095 GCA_964505365.1 uncultured Actinomycetota bacterium | reverse complement strand
GCTGGTCGCCGACGGCCCGGTGGACCAGCGCCGCGGCCACGGACGAGTCGACGCCGCCGGACAGCCCGCACAGGACGGGGCGGTCGCCGACCTGGGTGCGGATCCTCTCGACGAGGTCCTCGATGACGTTCAGCGGGGTCCAGGTGGGGACGATGCCGGCGCCGCCCTCGAGGAAGCGCCGCATGACCTGCTGGCCGTGCGGGGTGTGGGAGACCTCGGGGTGGAACTGGACGCCGAACAGGCGGCGGTCGGCGTCCTCGAACACCGCGCACGGGGCCGCGTCGGTGCCGGCGGTGACGGTGAACCCGGGCGGGGCGGCGGTGACGGCGTCGCGGTGGGACATCCAGACCGTCTGGGTGTCGGGGGTGCCGGCCAGGACGGTGGCGGGGTCGGACACGGTCAGTTCGGTCTTGCCGTACTCGGCGATGTCGGAGTGGGCGACCTCGCCGCCCAGGGCCTGCGCCATCAGCTGCTGGCCGTAGCAGATGCCGAGGACCGGGATGCCGAGGTGGAAGATCTCCTCGTCGATGCCGGGGGCGCCGTCGCTGTACACGGACGCGGGGCCGCCGGAGAGGATGATCCCGGCGGGCTGGCGGGCCCGGACCTCGTCGGCGGTGATGGAGGCGGGCACGATCTCGGAGTGGACGTGGGCCTCGCGGACGCGCCGGGCGATCAGCTGCGCGTACTGGGCGCCGAAGTCGACGACGAGGACGGTGGCGAAGTCGGTGGCCATGGAGGACTCGGAGGAGGTGGTGGCGTCCCCTCAGGGTAGGCGTGCGTCACCGCGGCCCCCTTCACCGTCCTCGCCAACGAGCGCCTGCGCTGAGACTCGGATGTGAGACTCCCTGCAGTCGTTGTGCACGCAACTGGCCGGGTGCGTGTGAAGTGCCCGCGATGAGTCTCAGATCTGACACTCATCGCAGGCACTCAGGACGGTCAGTAGCGGCCGGTGCGCAGGCCCTCGAGGTCGGCGCGGTCGTCGGGGTGGAAGGTGTCCGGCGGCGGACCGGAGAACACCTGCCCGATCAGGGTGGACTCGATCGCGTGGTACATGACCGAGTCCTGGTGGCGGGAGTGGCCCGGGTGCTCGGGGTCCTCGTGGTCGATGTCGGAGGTGTAGGTGAGGTTGACGAGCCCGAACAGGTGGCCGACCTCGTGGACCAGCACGGCCCGTTCGATGGCGCGGCTGGAGCCGAGCAGCGCGCCGAGCCCCTCCCACCGGTCGGGGAACAGCGCGGCGGTGCTGGCCGAGTAGGCCAGGCCGATGGCGTTGGTCTGGCCGTCCTCGTCGTGGTGGCCGCCGCGGACGTAGAGGATGTGGACGCTGACCTCGTCGTCCGTGGTGGCGGTGGTCCGGTTGGCGGCCGCGGCGGCCCGCAGGTCGTCGGCGGTCCACTCGGTGCGGTTGCTGGCGAACGTGTTGCCGCCGGCCAGCCGGATGCCGGCGGGCTTGGCGGCCACGTCGGCGATGACGTCGACGAGGTGGTCGACGGCGGCCTCGTCGACCCTCGCGCCCTCCTGGACGTCGATCTCGATGACCATCGACGGCCGGTCGCCGCGGAGCATGGCGCGCCCGTTCGCACCGACGAAGCCGTCGTCGTTCGCAGACGTCAGGGCGTCGCCGTCGTCGGGCGGGGGCGGGTCGCCTCCCCCGCCGTCGTTGCCGTCGCCGCCGTTGTCCCCACCGCCGTCCGAGCCGTCGGAGCCCTCGGTGGCGTCGCCGCCGCCGCCGGTCGGGCCCGCTCCGGGCGTGGCGTCGCCGGTGGGTGTCGGGGATCCCGGGTCGGTGGGCCCGCCCGCGGCCGTGCCGTCGTCGGTCGGGCTGCCGTCCTGCGGCAGCGGGACCTCGTCGATGTCCGGCGCGGACGAGCAGCCGGCCAGGACCATCGTGGCCAGCACGGTGGCCGCCAGCAGCCGGGTCATGACGTGCCGCTCCCGGCGCGGACGGCCAGCTGCACGCGCTGGAGGCTGCGCAGGTCCACGACGCCGGTGACGGCCATGGTGCGCCGCAGGCCACCGAAGAGGTTGACGGTGGCGTCGTCGCGGTGCGCGGGGCCGGTGAGGATCTGCTCGAGCGTGCCGAGGGTCTCGACGTGCTCGAACCGGCCGCGGGGCAGCTCGTGGTGGGCGGCGGACAGGCCCCAGTAGGCGCCGCCGCCGGGGGCCTCCTCGGCGCTGGCCAGCGCCCGGCCGAGCATGCAGCCGTCGGCGCCGCACGCCAGCGCCAGGGCCATGTCGCCGCCGGTGCGCAGCCCGCCGGTGGCGATCACCTGCACGTAGCGGCCGGACTCGACGAGGTAGCGGTTGCGGGCCGCGGCGACCTCGGCGATGGCGGTGGCACGGGGCACGCGGACGCCGAGGGCCCGGTCGGTGGTCGACACCGAGCTGACGCCGGCGCCGACCAGCACCCCGACCGCGCCGGTGCGCATGAGGTGCAGGGCGGACTTGGCGGAGGCCACCCCGCCGACGACGACGGGGATGTCGTACCGGGAGATGAAGGCCCGGAGGTCGAGCGGGGTGTGGCCCTCGACGCCGACCTGCTGGGCGGTGACGACCACGCCCTGGACCACGAGGAGGTCGAGGCCGGCCTCGAGCGCGGCGTGGTGGTAGCGCTCGACCTTCTGGGGCGTGAGCGAGCCGGCGGCGTAGCCGTACGCCTTGAGCTGTTCGACGCGCTTGCCGATCAGCTCCTCGCGGACGGGCTCGCTGTACAGCTCCTGCAGGCGCTGGGTGGCCTGGGGGCCGGGGGTGAGCTGGGCGATCTCGGCGAGGACCTCGACGGGGTCCTCGTAGCGGGTCCACAGCCCCTCGAGGTTGAGCACGCCCTGCCCGCCGAGGGCGGCCACCCCGGCCGCGCTGTGCGGCGAGGTGACGGCGTCGAGCGGGGCTGACAGCAGCGGCAGGTCCAGCCGGTACGCGTCGAGGTCCCACGACAGGTCGACGAGGTCACGGTCGCGGGTGCGCTTGGTCGGCACCAGCGACAGGTCGTCGAGGTCGTAGGCCAGCTGGGCGGTGCGGCCACCGCCGATGTCGATGTGGGCCACGTCGGCCTTCGCTCACAGGGGTCGCAGATGGGCGCGGGCAGCGTACTCGCG
>CAZDIF010000386.1:0-3095 GCA_964505365.1 uncultured Actinomycetota bacterium | reverse complement strand
GTCGACCAGTACCGGCCGGTGGCCTGCTTGTGGCGCTGCAGCAGCAGGTCGTCCAGCAGGCTGGAGGCGCCGAAGCGGAACCGGGTCGGGGTCAGCCACTCGGGCCCGACCGTCTCGTTGACCAGTACGAGGTAGCGGATGGCGTCCTTGGCGGCCCGGATGCCGCCGGCGGCCTTCACGCCACGGGCCAGCCCGGTCAGCCGGTGGAAGTCGCGCACCGCCTGCAGCATCAGCAGCGTCACCGGGCGCGTGGCCGCGGGTGACACCTTGCCGGTGGAGGTCTTGATCACGTCGGCGCCGGCGGCCAGCGCAAGCCACGACGCCCGCCGGACGTTGTCGTAGGTCGCCAGCTCGCCGGTCTCGAGGATGACCTTGAGGTGCGCATCGGCGCAGGCGTCCTTCACGGCGACGATCTCGTCGAACACCACGCCGTACCGGCCGGACAGGAACGCGCCCCGGTCGATCACCATGTCGACCTCGGTCGCACCGGCCTCGACGGCCATGCGGGTGTCGGCGACCTTGACGTCCAGCGACGACCGGCCCGACGGGAACGCCGTCGCGACCGACGCCACGCCGACGTCGCTGCCACGCAGTGCCTCGACCGCGGTGGCCACCAGGTCCGGGTACACGCACACCGCGGCCACCGACGGGGTCGACGGGTCCGACGGGTCGGGGCGCATCGCCTTGGCGCAGAGCGACCGGATCTTGCCCGGGGTGTCCTGGCCCTCGAGCGTGGTCAGGTCCGTCATCGCGATCGCGAGGTCGATCGCCTGCAGCTTGGCGTCCTTCTTGATCGACCGCGTCGCGAGGCCGTCGGCGCGGGCCTCGAGGCCGACCTGGTCCACGCCGGGCAGCCCGTGCAGGAACCGCCGCAGGGCCTGCTCCGACGCGGTCGCGTCGGCCAGGACCGGGTGCTCGGTGGGCACGGCGACGGACACGGTTCACCTCGACGGACGGGAGCCCCGCACGGTATCGCGCGCTACGCGGTCGGGCGGGGCGCCAGGGCCAGCTGGCGGGACACGGCGAGCAGCCGTCCGTCGGCTGCACGGATCAGCCCGTCCTCCTCGAGGTAGCCGTCGGTGACGCTGCTGGTCCAGAAGCGGCAGGCCACCGGGTCCGCTCCCGTGGGCACGCCTCGCAGCTGCACGGTCAGCTCCAGGGTCGGCACCCAGCCGACGTCGACCTTCCCGGTGTTGAACACCGGTGGCGGGTAGACGTCCGCGAGCACCAGCAGGTCCAGCGCGTCCCAGGATCCCACGGCCGGTTCGGCCCAGGCCTCGACGACCGCCTCGCCACCGGGGTCGCCCGCCGCCCATGCGAACCCGCTGGGCACGACACGATGGCGGAAGAGGCCGAACACGTTGGGGGCGGGACGGTCGGCCACGTCGACGTTCGGGGCGTGCTCC
The DNA here is from genome assembly GCA_964505365.1 of uncultured Actinomycetota bacterium. Lineage (GTDB taxonomy): Bacteria > Actinomycetota > Nitriliruptoria > Nitriliruptorales > Nitriliruptoraceae > CAWCLK01. The sequence goes on along the minus strand of CAZDIF010000386.1, from coordinate 1,689 downwards.
CCGTCCGGGGCCATGTCCTCCGGCGGCCAGGGGATCGTGTGCTCCCGGTCCGGCATCGGGGGGTGCTCCAACAGCCCGAGCGTGGGGCCGGATGCCTCGGCCAGGTCGGTGAAGGTCCCGGTCGCGGCCAACGCGGGCGTCCCGTCGCCGGTCCGCACGAGCGCCCGGGCGTAGGCATGTCGCCCCGGTCGCAGCACGTCGGTCGTGATGGTCACCGGGCCGGGCTGGACGGCCGTCAGGAAGTGACCCGTGATCGTGACCGGGTGGGGCCGCCCCGTGACGGCGGCCAGGGCCCTCGCGGCCACCACCAGCAGGATCCCGCCGTTGACGAGCCCCCCGGGGATCGTGGCCTGGTCCGTGATCGTCGCCGCATGGCTCCCCCCGCCCGTGTCGGACACCGCGGTGAGCTCGGCCAGGGTCTGCGGCATCACGCCTCCAGTCGCTCTCGTCGGCGCGGACGATAGTCACCGGCAGGACCCGGACAGGTGCGCGCTACGGTCCGCGGGCATGCAGACGGTGACGGGCTGGGACACCACGATCGCACAGGCGCTCGACCTCGTCGGCGTGTTCGCCTTCGCCGTCTCCGGTGCACTGCTGGCCGTCCGGAAGCGCTACGACATCGTCGGCCTCGTGGCCCTGGCGACCGTCACGGGCCTCGGTGGTGGGATCCTTCGGGACCTGCTGCTGGGGGACGTGCCACCGCCGGCGCTGTCCGACACCCGGTACCTCGCGGTCCCGGTGGCGGCCGGTGTGGCGACGTTCTTCGGCCACGCGGTGGTGGCCCGCCATCTGCGTGTTCCGGTGCTGGCATTCGACGCCGCCGGCCTGGGCCTGTTCTGCGTCACCGGGGCGCTCAAGGCCATGGACGCAGGTGTGCCGGCCCTGGCGGCCGTGGTCCTCGGCGTGATGACCGCGACCGGCGGCGGGATCATCCGTGACACGCTCGCCGGTGACCACCCGGTCGTCTTTCGTGCCGACAGCGTGCTGTACGCGGTCCCGGCGACGTGCGGGGCGGCCGTGACGGTCGTGGCGGTGCGGGCCGGCGCCTCCGTCCCGGTCGCGAGCGTGGTCATTGCCCTGGCGGTGTTCGCCTGGCGGATGGTGGCGCTGCGACGGGGGTGGCACGCACCGCACCCGTACGGGACGTCGGGGGCGACCGGGTAGCCTCGCGCGTCGCGCCGATCCCCGCCCGCACCGGCGCCAGGAGACCGACCATGACCGACGCCCACACCACCGATGCGCCCACCAACACCACGGCGCTGCCCACGATCGTGGAGCTGTGCAAGCGGCGCGGGATCATCTTCCCGACGGCTGAGATCTACGGTGGCGTCCGGTCCACGTGGGACTACGGGCCGCTGGGCGTCGAGCTCAAGGAGAACGTCAAGCGGCAGTGGTGGCGCACCATGGTGCAGCTGCGCCACGACGTCGTGGGCATGGAGCAGGCCATCCTCGGCCCCACCCAGGTGTGGGAGGCCTCGGGCCACCTCGAGAACTTCGCCGACCCGCTGGTCGAGTGCGCCAACTGCAACCAGCGCTTCCGCGAGGACCACCTGCGCGAGGACCAGCTCGGCTCCGAGACGGCCGAGGGCACGCTGACCTGCCCCAACTGCGGCGAGCAGAAGTTCGGCGACCCGCGCAACTTCAACCTGATGTTCAAGACCCACGCGGGGCCGGTCGAGTCCGACGAGA
>CAZDIF010000385.1:0-3100 GCA_964505365.1 uncultured Actinomycetota bacterium | reverse complement strand
CCGATCAAGATCGGGGCGATCTTCGACCGCACCGGCGCGACGTCGGACGTGGGCTCGCCCTTCGGTGACGGCGTGCTGGCCTACGCCGACTACGTCAACGCCAACGGCGGGATCGACGGGCGGCCGCTCGAGGTCATGCACGCCGACTACGCCTACGACGTGGCCCAGGCCGAGCAGCTGTACTCGCAGTACACGGCCGAGGACGTGGTCGCGTTCAGCGGCTGGGGAACCGGCGACACCGAGGCGCTGCGCCCCAAGATCACCGAGGACGAGCTGCCGTTCATCTCCGGCTCCTACTCCGAGGAGCTGCGGGACCCGGCCGAGACCCCGTACAACTTCGTGGTCGCCCTGACCTACTCCGACCAGATGCGCATCGCCCTGAACCACCTCGCGTCGCAGCACGAGGGCGAGCACATCGAGGTGGCCGTGTTCCACCACGACTCGCCGTTCGGGCTGTCGCCGGTGGCCGACGGCGAGGCGTACATCGAGGAGCAGGGCTACGACATCGGCTACGCGAACTACGCGATGCCCAGTGGCGCAGCGGACTACTTCGGTGAGCTGTCGCAGGCCGCCTCGCAAGGTGATGGCGGTGCCGACTACATCGTCATCCAGAACGTCTCCAGCCCCGCTGCCCAGCTGGCCGGCAACGTCGCCGACCAGGGCATGGAGGCCACGATCGTGTGCCTCAACTGGTGCGGTGACGAGGGCTTCGTGGAGCTCGCCGGCGACGCGGCCGAGGGGTCCCTCGGCGTGCTGCCGTGGGCCCCGCCGACCCAGGCCGAGGGCGACATCTCCGAGGTCGAGAGCTACCTCGAGGAGCAGGGCCAGACGCTGGAGGACATCGACCTGCACTTCACCCAGGGCTGGTACCAGTTCAAGGTGATGGTCGAGGGCATCCGCAAGGTCATCGCCGATGGCAACGAGGTCACCGGCCCGAACATCAAGACGGCCATGGAGGAGATGGAGCCGGTCGACACCCCGGTGTCCGAGCCCATCGACTTCTCCGCCGAGGACCACGCCGGCATGACCTCGGGTCGTGTCTACGAGGTCCAGGACGGGATCTGGACGGCCGTCAGCGACCCCATCACCCCGTGACCACCCCGGCGCCGGTCCGCCATGCCCCGCCCGGGCGGACCGGCGCCACCCCTCACCACCCACCCGAGGAGGTCTGACGTGTCGACCCAGACGACGTCCGCCGCCGGAGCGTCCGCCGCCGGTGACGGTGGCGTGGCCCTCGAGATCAACAACGTCGAGGTGATCTACGACGAGGTGATCCTCGTGCTCCGCGGCCTGTCCATGACCGTCCCGGAGGGCGAGATCGTCGCACTGCTCGGCTCCAACGGTGCCGGCAAGTCCACGACGATGAAGGCCATCACGGGGCTGCTGCCGTCCGAGCGCGGCGAGGTGACCGAGGGGACGATCCACTTCCGCGGTACCGACATCACCCACCTCGACCCCCCGCAGATCGTGCGGCAGGGCATCAGCCTCGTCATGGAGGGCCGCCACGTCTTCGAGCACCTGACCACGCACGAGAACCTCGTGGCCGGCGGGTACACGCGCTCCGACGAGGTCGAGGACCGCCTCCCCATGGTCTACGAGTACTTCCCACGGCTGGCCGATCGGCGCAACCAGTCGGCGGGCTACCTGTCGGGTGGCGAGCAGCAGATGCTGGCGATCGGCCGGTCCCTGATGGCCGAGCCCACCCTGCTGATGCTGGACGAGCCCTCGCTGGGGCTGGCGCCGTTGCTGGTGGCCGAGATCTTCGACATCGTCAAGCGACTCAACGAGGAGCTCGGCACGACCGTGCTGCTGGTGGAACAGAACGCCGCGAAGGCGCTGGCGGTCTCCCACCACGGCTACATCATGGAGGGCGGCCGGATCGTGCTGGAGGGGCCGTCGGCCGAGCTGGCCGAGAACCCCGACGTCAAGGAGTTCTACCTCGGCATGTCCGAGTCCGGGCGGCGCAGCTACCGGGACGTGAAGCACTACAAGCGGCGGAAGCGGTGGCTGTGACACCGGAGGAGCACCTGCGGGGGTTCGACGACCGCGTCGGCCCGCTCGTCCGCGAGGCCGCCGAGCGTGTGCCCGGCGTGCGCGACCGACTCGCGGGGGCGGGCGTGCCGGCGGACACGGTGGTGGACGTCGCCTCGCTGGACCGTGTCCCGGTCATGACCAAGGACGACCTGCTGGCGCGCCAGCAGGCGGACCCCCCGTTCGGCGGGATGCTGGCCGACGACGCCACGCCCCGGCGGGTGTTCCAGTCGCCGGGCCCGCTGTACGAGCCGGACACGGGCGAGTCCGACGCCTGGCGCTGGCAGGCGGCCCTCCGGTCCGTCGGGATCGGGGTGGGCGACCGCGTCCTGGTGGCGTTCGGCTACCACCTGTCCCCGGCTGGGGCAATGTTCGAGGACGCGTGCCTGGCCGCCGGGGCGACCGTCGTGCCGGGCGGCGTCGGCAACAAGGACCTGCAGGTCGCCGCCTGTGCCGACCTCGGCGTCACCGCCTTCGTCGGCCCGCCGTCGTACCTGAAGGTGCTGCTCGAGGCCGCCGACGACGCCGGCACGGCCCTGTCGCTGGAGAAGGCCCTCGTGTCGGCCGAGCCGCTGCCACCGTCGCTGCGCACGTGGCTGCAGGAGCGGGTCGCCGTGGTCCGCCAGGCCTACGGGACCGCCGAGTGCGGCCTGCTCGGGTGGGAGTGCGACGCGCTCGAGGGGCTGCACGTGCCCGACGACGCGCTGGTGCAGGTGTGCGACCTGACCACCGGGGAGGGCGTGGCCGACGACCGCCAGGGCCAGGTCGTGGTCACCACGTTCCAGACCGACTATCCCCTGCTGCGGTTCGGCACCGGCGACCTGTCGTCGTGGCTGCACGAGCCGTGCCCGTGCGGGGACCCGTCCCCGCGGATCGCCGGCTGGCAGGGTCGCGTCGGCGACGCCGTCAAGGTCCGCGGGATGTTCCTGCACCCGGCCCAGGTCGCCGCCGTGATGGGGCGACTCGACGAGGTGGACGACTACCGCGTGGTGGTGGACCGAGTCGAGCACCGCGACGTCGTCCACGCCGAGGTGGTCCCCGTCGACGGCACCACCGACGACCTCGCCGA
>CAZDIF010000384.1:0-3109 GCA_964505365.1 uncultured Actinomycetota bacterium | reverse complement strand
TGTGCCGCTCCTCGTCGGTCGCGCACACCCTATGGAGTCTCAGCAGCCCGGGGTTGCCTCATCGTCGGTCGGGCGTGGCCCCTCGACCACCCGCGTGGGGTCCACGTACACCACCCCGTCGTGGACGGTGACGGGGTGGGTCGGCAGGGAGGCGGTGCCGAGCCCGCGGCCGGTCGCCGACCACACGCGGCCGTCGGCGGACTCGAGCTGGCGGGCCGGCCCGCACCAGGCGAGGTCGGCCACGGCGTCCTCGGGGACGGCCAGCACCGGCCCGGTGCCGGTGACGATCCAGGCGTCGACCGCCTCCGCTCGGGTGACCGTCGGGGCGGCACCCTCGTCGATCGGGACGGTGGCCACCCACGGCTCGCCCGGCGCCCCGGCGGTGTTCAGCCACAGCAGCCCCGCCGCGAGCAGCACCAACCCGAACACGGCCGCCCCGACGATCCACTGCAGCCCCAGCGGCGCGCGCAGCACGATCTTGCGGGCACGCTTCGAGGCCCGCTCGGGCAGGTAGCCGCCGGGGCCGAACTCGGGGGAGGGGCGGGGATCGTCCACGAGGCGGCACCGTATCCGGGCCCGGGAGGGGGTCAGCCCTTGACCGTGCCCGCCTGCCGCCAGCGGTCGGCCCGGGCCGCGGGGTCCGCGGCGCGCGCCGCCAGCTCGTCGAGGTGTCGGGCCACGGCGGCCCAGGCCGCGGCGACCTCGGCCCCGGCGGGCTCGGGCACCACCTCGTCGGCGATGCCGAGGTCCACCAGCCGGGCGGCCGTCGGGTCCAGCAGCGCCGCGACCTCGGCGGCACGCCCGGCGTCGCGGTGCAGGATCGCGGCCGCGCCCTCGGGGGCGATGACCGAGAAGACGGCGTGCTCCTGGACGAGCAGCCGGTCGCCCACGGCGAGCGCCAGCGCCCCGCCCGAGCCGCCCTCGCCCACGACCAGGGACACCACCGGCACGGGCGCGGCCAGCAGGTGCCGGAACGTCGCGGCGATGTGGTGGGCGATGCCGCCGGCCTCGGCGGCGGCCGAGGCGTCCGCGCCCGGCGTGTCCACCAGCGTCACCACGGGCACGCCCAGGTCGGTGGCGAGCGCGATCCCGCGCCACGCCTTGCGGTAGCCGGCGGGCAGCAGCCGGCCGGCACCCGGGTCCATCCCGATGACCACCACGGGACGCCCGGCCAGCCGTGCCAGCGCCACGCGCACCGTGCGGTCGTCGTCGCCGGCGCGGTCCCCGCGCAGCTCGCCGGCCACGTCCAGGGCGGCGAGGAACGCCGGGGTCCGCGCCCGGTCGTCCGCCCGGGCGCGGGTCACCTCGGTCCAGGCGTCCTCGACCGGCAGCCGGTCGCCGTCGGGCGGCGCCGCTGCGTCCGCCGCGCCGCGGTCGCCCGGCCAGGCCAGCAGCCGTGCCAGCATCACCGGCAGGTCCGGCCGCGGCACGACCGCGTCGACCAGGCCGGACGCCTGCGCGCCACGCGCGGTGTGGGAGCCCGACGGCAGCGGTCCGCCGGTCATCGCCTCGGACACCCGCGGCCCGGCGAACCCGATGGTGGCGCCGGGCTCGGCGAGCAGGACGTGGGCGAGGTTGGCGTGCGAGGCGAACACGCCGCCCGTCGTCGGGTCACGCAGGACCGTGACCTGCAGCAGCCCGGCCGCCGCGTGCGCCCGCGCCGCGGCGGTGGTGGCCGCCATCTGCACCAGCGACGCCATGCCCTCCTGCATGCGTGCGCCGCCGGTGGACGGCAGCAGCAGGACCGGCAGTCCCTCCTCGCGAGCGATGTCGTAGGCGGTCGTGATCCGTGCCCCGGCCACCGAGCCCATGGACCCGCCCAGGAAGGCGAAGTCCCATGCGACCACGATCGCCGGCGGGCCGTCCGGCCCACCGACGCGGCCGTGCACCACCACCACGGACTCGTCGGCCTCGGCGCGTTCATCGGCGCGGTCCCGCAGGGCGTCGTAGTCGGGCCAGCCCAGGGGGTCCGGCCGTCCCGCGGGGGGCACCACGTCCGCTGCCTCCACCACCAGCCAGCCGACCAGCGTGCGCGCCCCGATCCGCACGTGGCGGCCACACCCGGGACACCAGCCGGGCACCGTCGCGTCGAGGTCGCTGCCGCACCCCGGGCAGCTCGTGGTGTCCAGCATGTCGTCGGGTCCTCGTGGTCGCGGGGCGCGTCACCGTAGCCAGTGGCCGCTTGCGCCCGATATGACGGCCCTGTGAGGGCGGCACTACGCTCGCCCCGTCCCGACACGCCTGCCAGGAGTCCGTCCCCCGTGGCCATTCGCGTGATCGTCGCCAAGCCCGGACTGGACGGGCACGATCGCGGCGCCAAGGTGGTCGCACGGGCCCTGCGCGACGCCGGCTGCGAGGTCATCTACACGGGCCTGCACCAGACGCCGGCACAGATCGTGTCCGCCGCGCTGCAGGAGGATGCCCAGGCCATCGGGCTCTCCATCCACTCGGGCGCCCACCTGACGCTGTTCCCGAAGGTCGTGGCCCTCCTGCGCGAGGAGGGAGCCGACGACATCGTGGTGTTCGGTGGCGGCGTCATCCCCGAGCAGGACATCCCCGTCCTCAAGGACGCCGGGGTGGCCGAGATCTTCACCCCGGGCACCCCGATGAAGGTCATCACCGAGTGGGTGCGCGACAACATCCGCGAGCGGGTCTGACCACGGCCCGCTCGTCGCCGTCTGTGCCCGCACCCGGCCCGCCCGCCGACACGTCCCACGACCCCGACCCAGAGAAGAAGGCCCGATCCGATGGACCTCGTCGAGTACCAGGGAAAGCAGCTGTTCGCCCGCAACGACGTGCCGGTGCCCCCCGCCGGTGACGTGTGCCGGACGGTCGAGGAGGTCGAGGCGGCCGCCCGTCGCATCGCCGAGGACCCGGACCTGCCCGACATGACGGTCATCAAGGCGCAGGTCAAGATGGGTGGGCGCGGCAAGGCCGGCGGCGTCAAGCTGGCGAAGACCCCCGACGAGGCGCGCGAGCACGCCGAGTCCATCTTCGGGCTCGACATCAAGGGCCACGTGGTCAACGTCATCTACGTCGAGCCCGCCTCCGACATCGACGAGGAGTACTACCTCTCCGTCCTGCACGACCGGGTCGGCAAGGGGTACCT
>CAZDIF010000383.1:0-3109 GCA_964505365.1 uncultured Actinomycetota bacterium | reverse complement strand
CCGGTCGGCTTGTCGTTGATGTAGAAGTTGCCGGCCGCCTGGCGCAGCCCCTCGCGGGCCTGCCGGATGGCATGGCGGTCGGTGGCGAACACCCCGCCGGTCAGGCCGTACGGCGAGGTCGTGTCGACGAGGTCGAGCACGTCGGGCCAGTCGCCGTCCGGGTAGACGTACAGGGCCATGATCGGGCCGAACAGCTCGCGCTCCATGAGGTCGTGCCGCGGGTCGGTGACCTGCACGATCGACGGTTCGACGAACCAGCCGGTCGAGTCGTCGGTGCCGCCGCCGACGAGGATCTCGGCGTCCGGGTCGTCGGTGGCGGCCTGCAGGGCGTCGCGGTGGCGCGCGAAGGCGCGCTGCTCGATCACGGCACCCATGAAGTGCGAGAGGTCGCGGACGTCGCCCATGGACAGGCTGGCCGTGGTCTCCAGCAGGGGGTCCCGCAGGTCCTCCCACAGCGACGCCGGCACGTAGGCACGCGACACGGCCGAGCACTTCTGCCCCTGGTACTCGAACGCCCCGCGCACCAGCGCGGTCGTCAGCGCCTCGACGTCCGCGGACGGGTGGGCGACGACGAAGTCCTTGCCGCCGGACTCGCCGACGACCCGGGGGAAGTTGCGGTACCGGTCGAGGCGGTTGCCGACGTCGCGCCACAGGCTGGTCAGCACGTCCTTCGACCCGGTGAAGTGCAGCCCGGCGAAGTCCGGGTGGTCCATCGCGACGTCGGCGGCCAGGGCCCCGTCGCCGTGGATGAGGTTGATCACCCCGTCGGGCAGCCCGGCGGCCTGCAGCAGCCTCATGAGGAAGTGGGCGGCGAACGCCTGCTTCTCGGACGGCTTCCACACCACGGTGTTGCCGCAGATCGCCGGGGCCGTCGGCAGGTTGCCGGCGATGGCGGTGAAGTTGAACGGCGTCATCGCCAGGACGAACCCGTCCAGCGGCCGTGCCTCCAGCTGGTTCCAGGTGCCGGGCGGGCTGATGGGCTGGGTCTCGAGGATCTGCGCGTACAGGTGGCAGTTGAACCGCCAGAAGTCGATCAGCTCGACCGCGGCGTCGATCTCGGCCTGGTGCACCGTCTTGGACTGGTGCAGCATCGTCGCGGCGTTGATGGTGTCGCGCCACGGGCCCGACAGCAGGTCGGCGGCCCGCAGGAAGATCGCCGTGCGGTCGCGCCAGTCCATGGCGGCCCAGTCGTGGCGGGTGGCCACGGCAGCGTCGACGGCGCGCTTGACCTCGTCGCGCCCGGCCGCGTGCACGTTCGCCAGGTGCAGGCTGTGGTCGTGCGGCGCCCGTGCGTCGAAGAGGTCGCCGGTCCAGGTGTCCTGCCCGTCGATCACGTTGGGCAGGTCGATCGTCTCCTTCGCGAGCTCGTCCAGGCGGCGCTCCAGGGACGCTCGCTCCTCGGTCCCGGGGGCGTGCAGGTGGACCGGTTCGTTGGTCGGTACCGGGGGGACGGCGCGGCGGTCACTCATGGGTCGGCTCCCTCGTGCGGGCTCGCCCTCGAGCGTACGAAGACTTCCCGCGCCCGGCGCGCGGTGTGCGCCGTAGGCTCACCGTCGCCAGCGACACAGGAGCCTGCTGCATGCTGACCGTCGGGGTGGACCTCGGGGGAACCAACGTCCACACGCTCGTGGTGGACTCCGACGCCGAGACGATCGGGTCCGCGAGGCTGAAGACGCCACTGGGCGGCGACCACCTCGGCGTCATCGACGTGATCGAGACCACCGTCCGCGACGCCTGCGGTGAGGCCGACGTCCAGCTCGAGGACGTCGACGCCATCGGTGTGGGCACCCCGGGCGTCGTCATCGACGGCACCGTGGGCGGCGCCTCGAACGTGCCCGGCTGGTCGGAGCGGTTCAGCCTCGGGGACATGCTGCGCGACCGGCTGAAGCGGCCCATCCGGGTGGCCAACGACGTCACCGCGTCGGCGGTGGGCGAGCACCAACAGGGTGCCGGCGTCGGGTTCGACAACCTGCTCGTCGTCTTCGTCGGCACCGGCGTGGGGGCCGGGCTCGTCCTGGGCGGACAGCCCTACGAGGGCAACGGCGGTGCCGGTGAGTTCGGGCACATGGTCGTCACCCGCGAGGGAGCGATCTGTCCCTGCGGGCGGCGCGGCTGCATCGAGGCGTACGCGGGACGCGGCGCGATGGAGCGGGCCGCCGAGCGTGCCCGGTCCCTCGGGCAGGACACGATCCTGTTCGAGGTCATGGAGCGCAAGGGCAAGCACCGACCCACCTCGGGCGTGTTCGCCCAGGCACTCGCCGACGGCGACGAGCTGGTCGCCGACCTCCTGGGGGAGGGGCTGAGTGCCCTCGGTGCCGGCGTGGCGTCCGCGGTCAACCTGCTGGACGTCGAGGCGGTCGTGCTCGGCGGTGGGCTGGCCGACAAGCTGGGGGACTGGTACCGGATCCGCCTCGAGGCGGCGATGCGCCCCCACCTGTTCCTCCAGCCGCCCACCCTGAAGCTGGTCCCGGCGGCGCTGGGCGACGACGCGGGCGCGATGGGTGCGGCGCTGCTGGCGCGCGAACGGGCGAGCTGACGCCCGTGTCGGGTTGGCCCCGGGCACGGCCCTCGGGAACACTTGCGGCCTGCCACGCCCCGCCCGCCCGCGAAGGACGCCGCCCGTGAGCCACCTCGACCACGCCCGGACCATCGTCGACGCGCTCGAGGCGGTGATCGACGCCACGACCGAGCACCTCGCGCGTGCCTCCGAGAAGGACGGGCGCGTGTCCGTGTCGCGGATGGACGAGCAGCAGACCGTCATGTACGACATGGCGACGCTGGCCTCCACCGTCCGCGCCGCCCGGGCCCTCGTCGACTACGGCGAGCACGGCGACCACGAGGCACGCCTCGCACTCGCCTTCGCCGCCGACACCTACACGGACCTGTTCGGGCGCGCGACCGGGCGGTGGGACGACTGGGGCATCACGCCGACGGGGTCCGGCCTGCTGACCGACGACGTCGTCGAAGCGGTGGCCGCCGGCCGGGACCCCCAACTGCTCTCCGCCATCGGCGAGCACGTGATCGGCACGGGCGAGGCCGGTCCCCGGCACCTGCCCGAGGAGCTCGAGATGGTCCGCGACGCGTTCCGGCGCTTCGCCGAGGACAAGGT
>CAZDIF010000382.1:1497-3113 GCA_964505365.1 uncultured Actinomycetota bacterium | reverse complement strand
CGGAGTCGAGGTTGACGAGCAGCAGCACGTCCGCACCGTTGGTGATGGCCTGCTCGGCCTGGTTCTGCTGGTTGGACGCGTCACCCTCGGCGTTGAGGATCTGGACCTGGTCCGAGGACAGCCCGAGGTCGGCGAAGGCCTGCTCGAACGCGGGGCGGTCGTCGCTCTCCCACCGCGCCGACGAGGCGCTGTCGGGCAGCAGGACGGCGACCTGGCCGTCGACACCGCCGCCGCCGTCACCGTCGTCCGCGGTCGCACCGCCGGTCGTCTCGTCGCCGGTCGGGGCGGCGGTCCCGTCGTCCCCGCCTCCTCCGCACGCGGTGAGTGCGAGGGCGGTGACCAGTCCGACCCCGATCCAGCGGTGTCGGCTCTTCGTTGCGATCATGGTGCTCTCCTTGTTGTTTCCTGCGGTTCGTTGGCCCGGCGATCTACCGGACCGGTTCCACACTGGTTGGGCCGGGTGGGGACTCGGGGTCCACGGGGTCGTCGAGGACCCCCTCCAGCACGGCCTCGGCCGCGCCGATCAGGGCGGCGTCGTCGCCGAGGACGCTCGGGACGACGTCGACCTGCGACCGTGACGCCACGAGCGAGGCACGCGCGAGGTAGTCGCGCACGGGTCCCTCCACGTATGGGTGCAGGCGGGCATGGAGGTCCCCGAGGACGACCCGCTGCGGGTTGAAGGCGTTGACCACGCCGGCGATCCCGACGCCCATCCACCAGGCCAGCTCCTCCAGGGCACCCAGGGCCACGGGGTCTGCGGCGTCGGCGGCCGCCATCACGCGGTCGACGGCACCGCGGCCGCCGTCCTCGGACTCGCCGGCGAGGCGCAGCAGGGCTGCCTCGCCCACGCGCGTCTCCCAGCACCCCACGGCCCCGCAGCGGCACGGCCGCCCGTCGGCGTCGACGACCAGGTGCCCGATCTCGCCCGCGTAGCCGTCGCGGCCGAGCATCACCTGGCCGCGGACGATGATGCCGCCACCGACGCCGACCTCGCCGGACAGGTAGACGAGGTGGTCGATGTCGCGGCCGGCTCCGCGCAGCCACTCGGCGACCGCGCCGGCGTCGGCGTCGTTGAGCACCCGGGTGGCGGCGTCGAGGCCGAGGGCCTCGGTCAGCAGGTCCGCGATGACGACGTCACGCCAGCCGAGGTTGGGACCGACGTGCACGAGCCCGCTCCCCGCGTGGACCAGGCCGGCGACCGACACGCCCACGCCGAGCAGCCGCTGGCCGGGCTTCATCGCCTCCATGACCTCGCGGGCGAGGATCGTGACGTCCTTGACGGTGTCGTCGACGCCCGTGCGGGCGCGCAGCCGCTCGGCCCGTTCCCGGGCGGCCACGTGCCCCCCGAGGGTGACGACGGCCGCCGCCACCGAGTCCACCTTCACGTCGACGGCGAGGACCGCGACGGTGTCCGTGCGGACCGACACGAGCGGCGAGGGCCGGCCGCGGCTGCCGGTGGCCTGCGGCTGTCCCTCGACGACGAGGTCGCGGGCGGCCAGGTCGGCCACGAGGTCGCCCACCGTGCTGCGGTTGAGCCCCGTCCGGGCGGTCAGCTCGGCGCGGGTGGCGGGACCGTCGACGTGCAGCAGGCGCAGCACGTGCGACAGGTTGGCACG
>CAZDIF010000382.1:0-1397 GCA_964505365.1 uncultured Actinomycetota bacterium | reverse complement strand
CACCCGGTCCAGGGAGCCGTCGGGGGCGTCGGTGTCCTCGATGAGGGCGCGCCACAGCGCGGGGCCGTGGGCGCGCAGCTGGTCGAGGTGGGAACGGAGGGCGCCCTCGGTGCGTCGCACGACCTCGAGAAGCCGGCTGGCCCGTTCGGGCTCCGGCTGGCCGAACCGCACCACGGCGGACCGAAGGCCCCAGTCGTCGACCCGCGGCCGCTCGGGGAAGTCGAGGAGGCGGGCGAGCTCGGCCGGTTCGACGTCGGTGCTCACCGGGCCGAGCGTAGGTGACCGCGTCCGCGGGCCGCGTGGGTGGTTCGCGTGGCGGGTCCGTGTGTCGGCCGGGCCGGTCGGGCACGATGCGGCCCACTGCCGACGTCGACCGGGCCGGTGCCGATGGCTGACGAGACCCTGCTGCTGGACGTCGACGGCCGTGAGGTCCGGGTCACCCATCCCGACAAGGTGTTCTTCACGCGCCGGGACGAGACCAAGCTCGACCTGGTCGAGTACTACCTCGCGGTCGGCGAACCGCTGATGCGGACCATGGGGGGACGGCCGGTGCTGCTGCAGCGGTTTCCCAACGGCGCCAGCGGCAAGTCCTTCTTCCAGAAGCGCGTGCCCAAGGGAGCGCCGGACTGGCTGCAGACCACGACCGTCAGCACGCCCAACGGCACGACGTCGAACGCGATGGTGGCCGTCGACCTCGCCCACGTGGTGTGGGCGGTGAACATGGGGTGTCTCGGGTTCCACGTGTGGCCGTCGCGGGCGGACACGCCGGAGCACACGGACGAGCTGCGCGTCGACCTCGACCGGGGTCCCGGGGTGACCTTCGACATGGTGCGCGAGACCGCCCACGAGCTGCGGGCGCTGCTGGCCGAGCACGGCATCACCGCGTACGTGAAGACGTCCGGCAGCAAGGGCCTGCACGTGTACGTGCGGCTGCAGCCGCGATGGGATGGCTATGCGGTCCGTGCCGCCGCGGTCGCGGTCGCCCGCGAGCTGGAGCGTCGCCGGCCGGAGCTGATCACCGCGGCGTGGTGGAAGGAGGAACGGGGCGAGCGGGTCTTCGTGGACTTCAACCAGAACGCCCCGCACAAGACGGTCTTCGGGGCGTGGTCGGTGCGGGCGCGGGTCGGCGCACAGGTGTCGACGCCGATCTCGTGGGACGAGGTCGACACCGTCGACGTCGACGCCCTGACCATGGACGTCGTGCCGGACCGGCTGGCCGAGCACGGCGACCCGTGGGCCGCGATGGACGACGACCCGCAGTCGCTGGAGCCGCTGCTGGAGTTGTCGCAGCGTGACCGGGACGCCGGGCTGATGGACGCCCCGTGGCCGCCGGTCTACCCGAAGATGCCCAACGAACCGCCGCGGGTGGCCCCCAGCCGCGCGAAGAAGCCGGACAC
>CAZDIF010000381.1:0-3117 GCA_964505365.1 uncultured Actinomycetota bacterium | reverse complement strand
CGGTCCCGGCGTAGGTGTTGACCTCGATCACGTCGCCGTCGACCTCGATGGCGACCGTCTGCGCTGCGGCCATCGCCGGGATGGCCAACAGGCCGATCACGAGGACGACAAGGAGACGACGGACCTGACGGGAGGAGAGTCGGCGCATCAGCTCGCTCGAGAGTGGGCGACAGGGGCGGGCAGGCCGAACGCACGTCGAGCGTTGCGCTCGACAGTGTCGGCCATCTGCTCGACGTCGACGTCGTGAAGCTCGGCCAACTGGGCCGTGACCAGGGGGACATACGACGGGTCGTTGCGGTCGCCCCGGTGGGGGTGCGGAGTCAGGAACGGGGAGTCGGTCTCGGTCAGCAGCAGCTCGTGCGGCACGCGGGCGGCCGCCGTCCGCAGTTCCTCGGCGTTCTTGAAGGTGACGTTGCCGGCGAAGGACATGAACCAGCCGCGCGAGGCGCAGTGGTCCACGACGTCCGAGTCACCGGAGAAGCAGTGCATGACCACCCGCTCGGGGGCACCGTGCTGTTCCAGCAGCGCGAGGCAGTCCTCCCAGGCGTCACGGCAGTGGATGACGAGCGTCTTGTCCAGCTCGCGCGCCAGGTCGACGTGGAGGCGGAAGGACGCCGCCTGCTGCTCGGGCGTGGTGTGGTCGCGGTAGTAGTCGAGGCCGGTCTCGCCAACGCCGACCACGTCCACCTCGCGGGCCAGGCGTTCGATGACCTGCATGACCCGGGGCGTCGCCTCCATCGCGTCGTTCGGGTGGACCCCGACGACGGCCCACACCCCGTCGAAGCGGTGCGCCGTGCGCACCGCCTGGGCGGAGGACGCCATGTCGGTGCCGACGGTGATCATCGTGTCGACGGCGGCTTCGCGGGCACGCCGCACCTGTTCGGCCGCCACGAGCTCGTCGTGGTGGTCGAGGTGGCAGTGCGTGTCGACGTAGGAGGGCAGGCCGGCCGTCTTTCACAGGGGGCGTGGGGTGGGACCACCGCATCGAGCACCAGGGCAGCGGGTTCGGCCGGTGCGGGCGGGATCCGGACGCAGGGCGACCCGCCTGTCGGGCGGGTCGCGGGAAGGGTGCGAGTCTAGCAGTGGGCCCGGTCGTCGGGGCCATGGTCCTTCGACCAGCGAACGAGCCGGCTGGTCAGCCGCCGGCCACCGGCGCCCACGGCAGCAGCGCCACCGTACCGTCGGGCACGCGCACCGCGCTGGCCGCGCCCGTGTCCACCTGCACCCGCTCCCAGCCCCCGTCCGGACGGTGGATCACCGCGCTGTCCGGCCCGAAGGCCAGGAACCGGCCCTCGCCGAACGCCCGGACGCTGGTCTCCACGGCCGTCTCCGGGGCCTCGGCCAGCCCGTAGCGGACCTCGCCCTCGTCGCCGCTGAAGGCCACGTAGCGTTCCGATCCGTCCTCGAACAGGAAGCTGCCGGCGTCGACCAGCGGACCCGGCAGCGGCAGCCACCGCCAGTCGAGGTCGTCCTCCGCCGGCTCGGAACCATCGAAGCCGTCCACGGTGAGCTCCACGATCCCCGGGTCCGACTGGCCCTCGAGCCCCGAGACCGACCGCATCGTGAGGATGTCCGTGCCCGGTGGCTGCGACGCCCAGTCGAGGAGACCCACCGGGCGTGCCTGACCCTGGGGCGCCTCGATGATCGTCGTGGGCCCCGTGGGGCCATCGTCGGACCACGCCACGATCCGCACCTGTGCCGGGCCCTGCGCGCCCTCCGGGGTCTCGACCCACGCGAGCCACTCCCCCGTCGGGGAGAACACCGGAGACGAATCGGCAATCTCCGCGGCCCCGCCGATGTTGCGGGGCTGACCCTCGGCGTCGAACACCGTGTTGGCGAGGACCTGCCCGTCGCGCAGGATCGTCCGAGCGAAGACGTCGCTCTCGCCGATGACCCAGCGGGTCACCAACTGCAGGTCATCCGGGGTGCTGGACGGGTGGACCACCACCTCGGCCAGGGATGTCTCGCCGTCGACGCCATCCGGCCGGCCCCAGGTGGCCAACGACTGGTCGGGCTGGCCCCGGTGGACGAGCCGGAACTCGTCGGCCGCTGGGTCGTGGACGACAACGTGCTCGGGCACGCCGTCCTGGCCGACCGTGGCGGTGGCCTCCGTGACTTGGGGTGTGGCTTCGGCCGTCGCCCCGCCACCACCCGTGAGGGCAAGGCCGGCTGCCCGGGTGCCCTCGGGCAGGTCGATGCCCCCGGTGACCTGCAGGTCCTCGGCAAACTCCCCGGTCACGGTCAGCAGCTCTGCTGAAGGACCGAAGCCGACGACGACGTGGTCGCCAGCGGCAGCGAGCCAACCGTCCAGCGGCGCCGCGGTGCCGTCGGGGACCAGGCCCTCCGGCAGGTCGAGCGGATGCTGGACGTCGGACATGGGCTCGACCACAAGCTCGAGGCTGCCACCCTCGGCGTCCTGGTTCGACGCACCCCGGGCGACCAGCGCCAGGGTGCTGCCGTTGCCGTGGTGGGCGACATCGACAACGGACCCACCCTCCATGAACAGGCTGCCCGGCTCCTGACCGGTGCAGTCCACGTCCTCGAAGCAGTTGGTCGGCACGTCCAGCATGACGTCGCCGCCCCCGGAGGCGGTCAGCCAAAGCGTGCCCTCCGCCGTCCACGACTGCGCCCGCAGGTGCCCCACGTCGGCAATGAGGCCGGTGGCGGCGACGGTCGGTTCCTCGCCGGCCACGAGATCCTCGTACGAAATGCCCATCACGTCCCCGGAGCCGTCCGAGTTCACCTGCACCCAGGCCAGGTACTGCCCGTCGGGGCTCCAGACCACGTTCGGGGGGAAGGCTTCGGTGTCCGGAGAGAAGGCACCACCGGCGGAGGCCGGGTTGCCCTGGTCATCCAGCGGCGTGGCGCGGTGGCGCTCCTGGTGGGCTCGGTCGGGGCCGAAGGTCGTGACCTCGAGCTCCCAGCTGGTGCCCTCGATCCCGATCATCGTGGCGACGGTCAGCTCCGAACCATCGCCGGGGCGCACCGCCACGCTGCCGATCGGGCCGCCCTCGGCCAGGCCATCGAAGACGGGCAGCTCGTTGACCACCTGGCCGGTGCTGGGCTCCACCTCGTACAGGGCGTTGCCGTCGGTGGTCACCACGGACACCGGGCCGG
>CAZDIF010000380.1:0-3123 GCA_964505365.1 uncultured Actinomycetota bacterium | reverse complement strand
CTCGAGAAGCAGGCCGAGGAAGGTGGCCAGACCTTCACCGCCCGTCTCGAGCCGAAGCACATGCCGAAGACCGGCGAGCGGGTCGAGCTCGGGTTCCGGACGGACACGGTGCACTTCTTCGACCTCGACACCGGGGCGGCGCTACGGAGCGACACCGCGGACCGGGTCTGAGCCCTCCGTTGACACCCTACTACCGCGGTGGTTGGGTGAGATGGGATGGGAAGGACGGGCGGAACGCCCCAGAGGGACATGACAGAGACGACGTGAGATCGACCACCGTGACCCCGAGTGATGTTGGAGGAAGCCAGTGAGATCCCGAAGGAAGTACGGAGCGAGGACGGCGATCCTGATCGCGGTCTTCGCCATGATCGCCGCTGCGTGCGGCGGCGACGGCGAACCCGCAGCCGACGGCAACGGTGGTGAGGGCGGTCAGACCGTCTCGCTGCTGCACGGCATCTCCGGCGAGGACGAGCAGGCGGCCCTCCAGCAGGCGATCGACGCCTACGAGGAGGCCTCCGGCAACACCGTGAGCGTCGAGCCGTCACCGGACTTCGAGACGATCGTGGTCACGCGCGTCACTGGTGGCAACCCGCCCGACGTGGCCCTCTACCCCCAGCCCGGTCTGCTGCGCAACATCGCGAACCAGGACGCCACCGTGGCGTTCGACGAGGCCGGCGTGGAGCTCGACCAGGACGCGCTCGTTCCAGGGATGATCGAGACCGGGACGTTCGACGGCGCGACCCACGGCGTCGTCGTCAAGCTCGGTATCAAGAGCCTGCTCTGGCACCCAGGTGAGGAGTTCACCAGCAACTACGAGGTCCCGTCCAGCTGGTCCGACCTGAAGGAGCTGACCAACACGATCGCCTCCGACCTGGAGGGTGAGGACGGCCGGGCACCGTGGTGCATCGGCATCGAGTCCGGTGGCGCGACCGGTTGGGTCGCGACCGACTGGATCGAGGACCTGGTCCTGCGTCTGCACGGGCCGGAGGTCTACGACCAGTGGGTGAACCACGAGATCATGTTCAACTCGCCCGAGATCACCGAGGCGTTCGAGGAGCTCGAGTCGATCTGGTTCGACGAGAACGCCGTTCTCGGCGGGACCACCGGGATCCTGCAGACCCCCTTCGCCGAATCCGTGACCCCGATGTTCGACGACCCGCCCGGGTGCTACCTGCACCGCCAGGCCGGGTTCATCTCCGGTTCGTTCCCGGAGGGCACGGAGATCGGTTCCGGCGTGGACGTCTCGTACTTCCCCTCCGACGAGGGCCAGCCGGTGCTGTTCGCCGGCGACCTCGCGGCGATCCACTCCGACAACCCGGCGGCTGCGGACTTCGTCTCGTTCCTGACGGGCCCCGAGGCCCAGCAGGCGTGGATGAGCCACGACGGTGCCGGATCGCTGTCGGTCCGTTCGGACTTCGACAGCAGCAACTACCCGACACAGGCCCTGCAGAAGCAGGGGGAGATCCTCGCGAACGCGACGGTCGCCCGTTTCGACGCCTCGGACCTGATGCCGAGCGAGGTGGGTGCGTCGGCGTTCTGGAGCGAGATCGTCGCGTGGCTGTCCGGCGGTCAGGACCTGGAGACGACGCTGACGAACATCGACGACGCGTGGCCTGAGAGCTGATCGATGACCCGCACGTGACGACCGACGAGGGGCGGGGCCGGACGAGGCCCCGCCCCTCTCCACCTGAGGAGGCACGACGATGACCCGGTTGCTCACCGCGGTGACGGCCATCCTGATCGGCGTCGGCGGCGTCATGGTGCTGTTCTGGGCGCTCAACGCGGTCGTCGAGCGACTACCGGAGAAGTGGGAACACCGTTTCAAGCCCTACGTCTTCATCGGCCCGGCCCTGGCGGTCGTCGGCCTCTTCCTCGTCTTCCCGGCCGTCGACACGATCCGACGCAGCTTCATGAACTCGAACTCCACCGAGTGGGTCGGGTTGCAGAACTACGAGTACCTCTTCACGGACAGCGGGATCCACAGCGTGATCTGGAACAACGTCATGTGGATCGCGATCGTCCCCTTCGTCTCCGTGGTCATCGGGTTGGCGGTCGCGGTGCTGGCGGACAAGCTCAGGCAGCGTTGGGAGAACATCTCCAAGTCGCTGATCTTCCTCCCGATGGCCATCAGCTTCGTGGGCGCCAGCACGATCTGGGGTTTCGTCTACGCGTGGCGAGCTCCCGGCACCCCCCAGATCGGGGCCCTCAACGCGGTCTGGACCGCGCTCGGCGGCCAGCCCGTCGCGTTCCTCCAGAACACCGCGATCAACGACTTCGCCCTGATGTTCATCATGATCTGGCTCCAGGCCGGGTTCGCCATGGTCCTGCTGTCCGCAGCGATCAAGAACGTCCCCGAGGAGACCGTCGAGGCCGCCCGGATCGACGGTGCCACCGAGACGCAGATCTTCTGGCGGGTCACCGTCCCCCAGATCGCCTCGACCCTCGTCGTGGTCCTCACCACGATCCTGATCCTGGTGCTCAAGATCTTCGACATCGTCTACGTGATGACCGGCGGCAACTACAACACCGACGTGATCGCGAACCGGTTCATCACCGAGATGTTCAACTTCCAGCAGTTCGGTCAGGCCGCGGTGATCGTCGTCTTCCTGATCGTCGTCACGATCCCCTTCATGGTCATCAACGTCCGCCGGTTCCGTGAGCAGGAGGCCACCCGATGAGCCAGACCGCCCCCGCCCCTGCTCCGGACGCCGATGCCGACGGGACCACGGCCGGCATCACGACGGACCTCGAGGAAGCTCCCGGCGTTGGCATCACCTCCGGGGGTGCCCCGGCGAAGGGCCGCGGCAAGACGTTGGTCCGACTGTCGTTGCTCGCGATCGTCGTGCTCTGGACGATCCCCACGATCGGTCTGCTGGTCTCGTCGTTCCGCGAACCCGAGGCGGTCCGCACCAGCGGCTGGTGGACGGTGTTCGCGAGCCCGCTCGAGTTCACCCAGTGGACCTTCCAGAACTACGAGCAGGTCCTCTCCGCAGGGATGGGCAACGCGTTCCTCAACAGCCTCATGGTGTCGATCCCGGCCACGGTGATCCCCATCACCGCGGCGGCCTTCGCCGCCTACGCCTTCTCTTGGATGGACTTCCGGGGGCGCGAGGTCCTGTTCGT
>CAZDIF010000379.1:0-3135 GCA_964505365.1 uncultured Actinomycetota bacterium | reverse complement strand
GTCGAGAACTTGTAGCCGCGCGTGTAGTCGAACTTGTCGACGGCCCGCATCAGCCCGAGGTTGCCCTCCTGGATCAGGTCGGACAGGGACATGCCACGGCCCACGTACCGCTTGGCGATCGAGACCACGAGCCGCAGGTTGGACTCGGTGAGGTGGCGCTTGGCCTCGCGCCCGGATGCCTCGATCCGGCGCAGGCGGACCCGCTGCGCGGGGTCGAGGTGGACCTCCGCGCTGTCCTGCACGAGCCCGGCGGCGCGCCCGGCGTCGACGCGCTTGGCGAGGTCGACCTCCTCCTCGGCGGACAGCAGGTCCACCCGCCCGATCTCGTTGAGGTACAGCCGCACCGTGTCGACGGTCGAGGCGGTGGACGCCTCGGTGAGGTTCGCCGGGACGCCCTCGCCGAGCTGGCCGACCTGCCCCGCCTCGACGATCGGGATGTTCCCGCGGCGGAGGTGGCGCACGAAGGCGGTCGCGTGGCTGGCGTCGAGCCCGGCGGCATCCAGCGCCTCGGCGAGGTCCAGGGTGGTCACGAACCCGCGGTCCCGGCCCAGCGCCACGAGGTCCGCGAGCTCCGGCGACCGGCGGGCCTGGTCGTGGTCCGCGAGGGCGACCACCGGTGCGGGGGCGGGCGTCGCCACCGCGGCGTCGTCCGCCACGTCCGGTGTGAGCTCGGCCCCGGCCACGGCGGTCCTCGACCTCCTTCACGCGACCCACGCAGGATGCTAACCACGGTCGCGGGGTCCTGCGCCGCGGTCCGGGGCCTGGTCGCGGTGGCGCACACCCTGCACGCCAACCGCACGAGGAGCGCGCGGACCGCAGCCTCAGGCGCCCGGCTCGGCCACGTCGACGGCTCGCAGGTCCCGACGCTGCTGTTCGAGCGCGAACACCTCGCGGTTGAGCTCGCGGAAGCGGTCCGGGTCCGTCGAGGGATTGACCTGCGCGATGGCCGCGCGGACCTCGGCGAGCCGGGCGTCGACCCGGTCGGCGAGCAGGACCCCGACCGTCTGTGCGGTGC
Source organism: uncultured Actinomycetota bacterium (assembly GCA_964505365.1). Classification (GTDB taxonomy): domain Bacteria; phylum Actinomycetota; class Nitriliruptoria; order Nitriliruptorales; family Nitriliruptoraceae; genus CAWCLK01. The sequence continues at coordinate 2,120 of CAZDIF010000379.1, read as the reverse complement.
CCGCCGGCGTGTCCGGCGGGTCGGGGTCCTCCAGCGCCATGGCCCGGACCAGCCGGCGGTCCTCGTCGTCGGCCGCGGCGGCCAGGACGACGTCCAGGGCCACACCGGGCCCGCCGGCCTCCTGCAGGGCACGGTGCACCGCCCGGGCCCGGGGGTGGTGGAAGTCGTCGGCCGTCAGCTCGAGCCAGCCGTCGGGCAGCCAGTCCGGGTGCTGCAGCGCAACCCGGAGCACGGCGCGTTCCTGGGCCGCACGCTCACGGGTCAGGCGCGCCACCCGCCCGCGGTCGGTGTGCCGGACGCGGCCGACGGCGGCGCCCTCGTGCGCGTCGAGGTCGACCCCGAGCCGCCGGGCCGTCTGCTGCACCCACTCGACGGACACGCCGAGGACGTCGGCCACCTCCGTGCGGGCCCACGCCCGGCGCAGGTCCCGGTCCGGTTCCTCGCCGAGCAGGGCGACGGCGTCCCGCAGCGCCTCGGCCCGCCCGGTGTCGGTGTCCAGGTCGGCCAGTTCGAGGTGGCTGCGCACGAGGAACGGCACGACGGGGGTGGCCTCCTCGACCCGGGCGCGCAGGGCCTCGACACCCTCCTGCTGGACGTACTCGGCCGGGTCGGCGCCATCGGGGAGGACGAGGACGCGGAGCGCGAACGCGGCCGCGGTCCGGGCGGCGCCTGCCTCGCGGTCGATGTCCCGGGCCTGGCCCCAGGCCTTCTCGGCGGCCTTCACCCCCGCGGCGTCGCTGTCGAAGGCCAGCACGACCCGGTTGACGTAGCGGGACAGCACGCGGAAGTGCTCGGCCCCGACCGCCGTGCCGCACGTCGCCACGGCGTTGCCGAACCCGGCCTGGTGCAGGGCCATCACGTCGGTGTAGCCCTCGCAGATCAGCACCTCGCCGGTCGCCGCCATGTCGGTGCGGGCGTTGGACAGCCCGTACAGCACCCGCGTCTTGTGGTACAGCGGCGTCTCCGGCGAGTTGTAGTACTTGGGCGGGTCGAAGTCGCCGTAGTCCAGCCCGGGCAGCGTCCGACCGCCGAAGCCGATGGGGTCGCCGGATGCGTCGAACACCGGGAAGATGAGCCGGCCGCGGAAGCGGTCGCGGATTCCGCCGCGGTCGTTGCGTGCCGCCAGGCCGACCTTGACCAGCTCGTCGGTTCCGTAGCCGGCGGACTTCAGATCGCGGACCAGCGTGTCCCAGGCGTTCGGCGCGTAGCCCAGCCGGAAGCGGTCGGCGTCCTCACGCCCGAACCCGCGGGACTTGAGGTAGTCGCGGGCGACCTGCCCCTCCTCGCTGTACAGCCACGACTGGAACCGCTCCAGCGCGGCCTGGTTGAGCTCGACCAGCCGGGACCGCTCCCCCAGCGCCCGCCGCTGCCCCGGCGTGAGGTCCTCGTAGTGCAGCGTGAAGCCGGTCTGGCGGGCCAGCTGCTCGACCGCCTCGGTGAAGCTCAGCCCCTGGATCTTCTGCAGGAAGTCGAAGACGTCCCCGCCCTCCCCGCACCCGAAGCAGTGCCACATCCCCTTGGTGGCGTCGACCGAGAACGACGGGGTCTTCTCGCTGTGGAACGGGCACAGGCCCTTCATGCGGCTGCCCGCACGCTTGAGCTGGGTGTGGTCGGAGACGACCGCGACGATGTCGGCCTGCTGGCGCAGGCTGTCGATGTCGTCCCGCCGGATGCGTCCCGCCACGGGTGTCGTTCACCTCCCGGTCAGCTGGCCAGGGCATCGTCCCAGTCGGGGTCGAGGTCCCGCAGGAACTGCTGGATGCGCTCGACCTCGTCGGTCTCGCCGATCGCCGCGGCGGCGTCCCGCAGCCGCACCAGGCACGTGAGGAACCCGCGGTTGGTGGGATGCTGCCACCGCACGTACCCGTTGCCGCCCCAGCCGTTGCGCCGCAGCGCGTCGAGGCCGCGGTGGTAGCCGACGCGGGCGCAGGCGTAGCGCTCGACGTCGTCACGGGCGTGCTCGGACAGGGCCGCCCACGCCGCCACGAAGGTCGGGTCCCGCGTGACCACGGCGGCGACGGCGTCGCGGTCACCGGCCTCGTCCAGCGCACGCTGCAGGTCCGGGTCGGGGTCCGGCAGGACCACCTCCGGGCGGTCGGCCATGGGCAGGTCGGGCACGA
>CAZDIF010000378.1:1599-3163 GCA_964505365.1 uncultured Actinomycetota bacterium | reverse complement strand
TACCCGTCGTCGGCTTGGTGAGCCGTTACCTCACCAACTACCTGATAGGCCGCGAGACCCTCCTGCACCGCCGGAGCTTTCCCGACCGGATCATGCGATCCAGACGGAGTATCAGGTATTAGACCGAGTTTCCTCGGCTTATCCCTGAGTCCAGGGTAGGTTCCTCACGTGTTACTCACCCGTTCGCCGGTTTCAGCCACTCCGAAGAGTGGTTTCGTCCCTCGACTTGCATGTGTTAAACCCGCCGCCAGCGTTCATCCTGAGCCAGGATCAAACTCTCCGTTGAGAGAACAAAACCATAAGGTCTCGCTCGAATGGAGAGCCATGATGGCTCGTCATTAAGGGGTGGCGACTGCCTCGCCCACGTTCACTTGGACCGTGGTCGTTGCTGCCGCCATCTACTTCAACTCGTCTGGGTTTCGGCTGCCACGCGAGGTGGCGTGCCTCCCCCCGGACGGGGCTGCTTCGCATCACTGCGAAGCGGCACTGGCTTTTGGCACCCTGTGCAGTTCTCAAGGAGCGTCGTGGTCGTCGCGTGGAGGGTTCTGCCCGTCACGTGGGCTGGTGGGAGCCAGCCGGCGGGTCAGCTTCCTCGAGCGATGACGCTCTGACTCTGCCTGCAGCACGATGACGGGGCTCGTGAGCCCCGTTTCGCTGAGGCGGAGTCTGCCGCAGGGTCTGGTGGGACCCGTTGGCGGAACGCGCAACTTATCCGTCGCGTTCTGGTGTGTCAACCCGGTGGGAACCGGTGATCGCGGCCTGTTCACCACCCCGTGAGGGATGCTGCCCGGACCGGGCTGTGCGGGACGCTAGCCGACGCTCGCTGCGGGTGCAAACCCGGCGGCGACGCGACCGTGGTGTCCGCCTCGCGCTCGGGGCTGTTCGTCCCTCGCGCTCTGTACACGGTAGCGGGCACGTGCCAGTCCTGCCAACTCCTCGAGGTCGTCCTGGTACCCCCCGCAGGGAGGAACTGGCGTCACGAACGTCGAATGTCCTCGTTGGAGGAGTCGAGAGCGTGTTCACGACTCCACCACCCCGTACGGAACCGAGCCACGAAAGGCCTCCCATGGGGCGCAACGGCAGCTTCACCACCTACCTGTCGGTCGGCCTGATCGCGGTCGGCTTCCTGCTCATGTTCCTCGCCTGGCACTACTCGGCGAACCTGGACTACGTGCAGGGGCAGTTCCCCTACCTGCTGTCGGCCACCGCTCCCGGCCTCGGCCTGGTGATGACCGGGCTGACGCTGGCGGTCGTGCAGGAGCTGCGTCGCAGCTCGGCCACGATCGTGTCGCACCTGCGTGAGCTCCCCTCCGCCGAGGGTCCGCTGTCCGAGCCCGTGGCCGCCCCGGTCGACGGCGAGCACGTCGTGGCCACCGCCACCACGTTCCACGACCCCGAGTGCGCGGTCGTGGCCGGTCGCACCGACCTGACCCACCTGTCGCCCTCGGACGCCGTCGAACGGGGCCTCGTGGCCTGCCGCGTCTGCGAGCCACAGGCCGACGCCGCCTGACAGGACCACCCGTTGTGATGCGGATTCCGAGTTGTGATGCGGATATGGGCGAGA
>CAZDIF010000378.1:0-1499 GCA_964505365.1 uncultured Actinomycetota bacterium | reverse complement strand
GCGGTCGCGCAGCTCCTCGCCCTCGAGCTGGCGGATGATGTGGCCCTGCTCCATCACGAGGGCGAGGTCGGCCACCTCCAGGACGCCGACGTTGCTCTCGATCATGAAGACGGTCACGCCGTCGGCGTTGATCTGGGAGACGATCTCGAAGACGTCGTGCACGATCACCGGCGCCAGCCCCATCGACGCCTCGTCGATGATCAGCAGCCGGGGGCCGGCCATCAGGCCGCGGCCGATGGCGAGCATCTGCTGCTCGCCGCCGGACAGGGTCCCGGCCAGCTGCGTGCGGCGTTCGCGAAGGCGCGGGAAGTAGCCGAACACCTGGTCGCGCTGCTCGGCGAACCAGTCGTCGTCGTGGCGCTGTGACCAGGCACCGACCTGCAGGTTCTTCTCCACCGTGAGGTCGGGGAACACCCGGCGGCCCTCGGGGACCATCACGATGCCGTTGCCGACCGCCTGGCGCGTGGACCACCGGGTCGCGTCCTGGCCGTCGAAGGTGATCCGCCCGCCCCAGGTGTCCACGGCGCCGCAGACGTTCATGGCGGTCGTCGTCTTGCCGGCGCCGTTGAGGCCCAGCAGCACGGCGGTCTGGCCCCGCGGGACGCGGAAGCCGACACCGTGCAGGACGGGGAGCTTGCCGTAGCCGGACCGGACGTCCTCGAGCACGAGCAGGTCGTCCGCCCCGGCGGGCGGGAGGACCGCGGTGCGCGGCTCCTCGCGCGGGTGCGTGGACACCGTGGGCACGACGGTGGTCGCCTCGGCGTCCTCCGCCCATGCGTCCTCGTCCTCGATGACGACAGGCTCGTCGGCGGCAACCTCGTCCTCGACCGCGTAGGCATAGCCGTCCTCGGCCAACTCCCAGCGGACGCCGTCGTCGTCGAGGAAGTACTCGGTGCCGTCGGCGTCCTCGAACCAGGTGACCTCGTCCTCGTCGACGGGCTCGACCTCGCGGGGTTCCTCCTCGGCCACAGGTGCTCCTCTCACGCCAGCGCGGCGGCGCCCTGGCCCATGTAGGCCTCGGCCACGTCGCGGTTGGTGCGGACGGTGTCGGGCAGCCCCTCGGCGAGCAGGCGGCCGAAGTTCAGCACGTACACGTAGTCGCAGACCCGCAGCATGAACGGCACGTGGTGCTCGATGATCACGATCGTGATGTCGAGCTCCTCGCGCATCTGGATGAGCTTGTTGCCGAAGGCGTGGGACTCGTCGGGGCCGAGCCCGGCCAGCGGCTCGTCGAGCATCAGGAGCGTCGGGTCGGTCGACAGCACCGCGGCGACCTCGACCTGCTTGAGCATGCCGTAGGACAGGTTCTGCAGCCGCTCGTGCGCCAGGTGGGTCAGGCCGAGGTAGTCCAGGACCGTGAAGGCGCGATCGCGCAGGTCGGCCTCCTCGCCCAGCGACCATGGCATCGCCGTCAGCCCGGCGCCGATGCCGTACTCCACCTGCTGGTGCTGGGCGACGAGCAGGTTCTCGAGCACGGTGAAGGACCGCACCAGCCCGAC
>CAZDIF010000377.1:0-3165 GCA_964505365.1 uncultured Actinomycetota bacterium | reverse complement strand
CAGGGTCTCGCGCTCGTCGAGCTCGGTCGTGTTTCCGAGGGCGTGGCGAAGCTCGATGCCGCCATGGTGGAGGTGACCTCGGCTGACGTGTCGCCGATTGCGGCGGGCCTGGTGTACTGCGCGGTGCTCATCATCTGCCGCATGGTCTTCGACTTCGAGCGCGCGCGGGAGTGGACGGACGCCTTGAGCAGCTGGTGCGAGCAGCAGGGCGGGCTCCAGCCCTTCCGAGGCCAGTGTCTTGTTCACCGCTCGGAGATCAAGCAGCTGCACGGCGACTGGGCGGGGGCCCTGGGGGAGATCGAGAACGCCTGCACGCATCTTTCGAGAAGGCCGAACGACCCGGTCATGGGGATGGCGCGTTACCAGCTGGCTGAACTGCTGCGCATGAGAGGGGAGTTCGACCAGGCCGAGGACGCGTACCGGCAGGCGGGCGGCTGGGGCCATCCGGTGCACCCCGGGCTTGCGCTTCTGCGGCTTGCCCAGGGGCGACTCGATGACGCTCGCGCGGCCATCACGCGCGTCTTGGAAGAGGCAGAGAGCAGCACGGTCCGGCGCAGCCAGGTGCTCGCCGCCCACGTCCAGATCATGCTTGCCGACGGGGACATCCCGGCCGCAGGGGACGGCGCCGCCGACTTGGAGCGGATCGCCCAGGAGTTCGGCGCCCCCTACCTGCATGCCGTTGCGGCGACCGAGCGGGGCTCGGTCCTGCTCGCGGAGGGGGATGCGGCCGGCGCGAGCAGACAGCTGCGCCAAGCGGTGGAGCTCTGGCAGGACCTGCGTGCCCCGTTCGAAGCGGCGCGTGCCCGGACGCGACTTGCGGAGGCGCTCCACCGTCTGGGTGACCATGACACGGCGGGCCTGGAACTCGAGGCGGCACGTCGGGTCTTCGAGGAGCTCGGCGCCGCGCCGTCCCTGGCGGACCTCGAGTTGCGGGGAGCCGTCCCCACCGCGGACGCAGCGCCGGGTGGTCTGACCCCGCGTGAGGTGGAGGTGATCCGCCTTGTGGCCACTGGCGCGACCAACCGGGAGGTCGCGGACGAGCTCGTGATCAGCGAGAAGACCGTCGGTCGCCACCTCAGCAACATCTTCACGAAGCTGGGCGTCTCCTCGAGGTCGGCAGCCACCGCCTGGGCGTTCGAGCACGGCGTCGCCTGACCACCTGCAGCGATTTCCCCACACCCTTCAAGGCAAAGTTGGGGTGTTCGCCTGAAGCGCTGCCGCCCCACGGCACGGAGCATGTCCGGTGGCATCCGAGACCCGAGGGGGCAGCCATGCAGACCAGGACAGCATCCACGCACCTCGTAGATGGGGCCCGCCGCGGGCGGTGGCCCCGGTACTGGTATGCCGCACTCCTTGCGGCCCTGCTGGGAGTACTGACGGCTCTGCCCGTGCCTGCCAGCGGCTCGGGCGCGGACCACTCCGAGCGTCCGGTCTTCGCCTTCGGCAACCCGAACCCGGTGGGCTCGTCCCATGTGGTCCGAACGGACCGCGGCGTCTCCGTCACGCTCGAGACCAGTGACCTGGAACCCGGTCACGCCGTGACGCTCTGGCTGGTTGCGGCGAACGACCCTGACGAGTGCGAGAACGGGACACCCCTGTCGAGGTGTGGTGAGCAGGACCACCTCGAGGGCCTGGGAGAGATCTCCGTGCACAACCTCACCGGACACGTGATCGGCGACGAGGGGGACACCGCCGAGTTCGGTGGCCACCTGCGGGTCGGGGACCGCAGGCATGTCCTGTTCGAGGGCGACCCCGGCCTGACGGCCCCGCGAAACGCAGAGATCCTGCTGATCCTCAAGACGCACGGCCCGAAGAAGCCCGGCATCACCAACGAGATGATCTCGACCTTCGCCGCGGGCTGTGAGACACCCCAGTTCCCACCGTCGCTGGACCCGCGCGAGGACATGGTCGGCACCACGCTGCCGGAGGAGGACGCCAACGATTGCGCGGAGATCCAGATCAGCGTCCACACACCGTAACCGGCTGGGCCAAGAACCCGAACAGTGGGCGACCCGGGTCCACCAGCAACAACGACGCAAAGGAGAGCGAACAATGACAACGCCGCCACCCCCAACGACCGAACAGCTCCGAGACGCATGGGAGTCCGTGGCCGATGGCTACGACCGCCTGGTGACCCCACACACCCTCCCGGGAGGCCAGCGACTGGTCGAGCAGGTCGGAGTCGCTGACGGGGACAGGGTCCTCGACGTCGGCACCGGAAGCGGCACGGTAGCCCTCCCAGCCGCTCGACGCGGCGCCCACGTGGCCGCCATCGACGTGTCACCCACGATGCTCGAGCATCTGGACGCGCGGGCAAGACACGAGGGCCTCGACCGGATCGACAGCCATGTGATGGACGCCCGTGAGCTCGACTTCGACGACGACACCTTCGACGCGGCGCTCTCACGAGACGGGGTCACGATGTTCCCCGACTACCCGCGCGGCTTCGCGGAGATGGTGCGCGTCACCCGCCCCGGCGGACGGATCGCGGTGGCGAGCTCGGATCCCGACGAAACCGAGTTCATCGCCTGGGTCCTGGGTGCGCTGCGCACGGCAGCGCCTGAGTTCGAACCACCGCTGGACCCACCTCCGCCGCCCTGGGTCCTCGCGGACGCCGAGGTCTTCGCCCAGGCACTCACAGACGCGGGCGTGAAGGACGTCACCATCGTTCCGACCGAACTGCCGATGGAGTTCGCATCAGCGCAACACGCCTGGGACTCTTTCACCAACGGCAACCCGTTCGGCGCCCAGGTCGCCGCAAGCTTCGACGCCGAGACCATCACCGCAGCCCAGGAGGTTCTCGAGGGCATGCTCCGCGAGCGCTCTGCGGGCGCGCCCGGTGCGACGCTGACCCACAAGATGAACTTCGGCGTGGGCACGGCATAGGTGCCCCCATGCCGTGACGTTCGCTGTCGCAACAGCCGGGTCCACATGAGGAAGGCCTCCAACTGGCGCGACGGGTGCCAGATCCACCACGCAGAAGGAGGCCCACCGTCGGCCACATCCCGTACAGGATCGACGACACCTCACCCCCCTGCGATCATCGTCGGTGACGGAGCTTGACGACCGGCATCCAGCATGGAGGCACTGTGCGCCGCCAACACCTGCACGTGATCCCTGGTGCCGGGCGCTCGCAGACGGCGGCCCGTTGTCCGGCAGTTGCTG
>CAZDIF010000376.1:0-3176 GCA_964505365.1 uncultured Actinomycetota bacterium | reverse complement strand
TCACCGAGGACCAGCACGGTCGACCGCGGCGACACGTCGGCGGCGTGCTCGGCGTGGAAGCGCTCCAGGGAGTGGCCGTAGTCGCTGTGGCCGTCCAGCCAGACGAGCTCGGCCTCGGACATCATCCGGCGCATCGCCTCGGTGAAGTCGCCCGACTCGAACATCGCGGTGACCTCGTCCAGCGTGTCGATGAACGCGAACGAGCGGACCTTGCTGAACTGCTCCTGCAGCGTGTGCACCAGCATCAGCGTGAACCGGGCGAACGACGCCACCGACCCGGACACGTCGCAGATGACGAACAGCTCGGGCTTGTGGTTGCGGCGTGGCCGGAAGGCCGGCTCGAACGGCACCCCGCCGGTGGACATCGAGTGGCGCACCGTCCGACGGACGTCCAGCCGCCCGTCGCGGCCGCGCTTCCGCTTCACCGACGTCCGGGTCGCGAGCTTGCGGGCCAGCGGCCGGATCTGGGTGCGCATCTGAGCCTGTTCCTCGGCGGACAGGCGGAAGAAGTCGACCTCCTCGATCGGTGGCCGGGTCATCCGGTCGGCGACCTGGTCGATGCCCCGCTGGGCCGCGGCACGCCGGCGGATCTCGGCCTCGACCTCCTGCTGGAAGGCCTTCAGCCGGGCCTCGAACTCGTCCCGCCACAGCCGCTCCTGCAGCGGCGTCAGGCTGCCCTCGTCCTCGCTCTTGGCGCGCAGCATGTCGGCGAGGATCTGCTGCAGGTCGACGGCGCGGAACACCTTGTACTGGAAGTACGACACGCCGCCGTCCCGGCCCTCGACCCGGCCGAACTGGTCGACGGCCATCTGCGCCATCTGGCGGATCGCCTCGTCGTCACCCTCCATCAGCCGGTCGACGAGGTCCCGGACGAAGTCGTCGGGCTCGACCTGCTCGCCGGGCTCCTCGTCGGTGACGTCGGGCGTGTCGTCGTCGGGTGCGGGCCGGGCCGGGAAGTAGAGCTCGAACAGGTCGTCGAACGCTCGCCGGTGGGGCTGCGAGGTGACGCACACGGACGCGAGTGCCTCGCGCAACATGGCCCGGTCCAGCAGGTCGACGTGGCCCATGGCCCGGACGGCCTCGATGGCTTCCGACTGCGTCGTGCCGACGCCGGCACGTCGCAGCGCGGCCACGAAGTCCAGGACACGCTGGAAGATGCCGTTGGTCGGGGGCGGGCCCTCGGCCAGGACCTGCGCGGCCCGGTCGTCCACGAAGCACCTCCTCGTCGGGATGCAGGGTACGGGCCGGGCGCCGCCGGCCCCATCCCGGTGGGTGGTTAGTCTGCCCCGCTCCCCGCCCCAAGGTCCACCGTGGCGCTCCGTCGCCTGCCGCCGGCCCCGACCATCGCCCTCGGCGTGCTGTCGATCGTGGCCTTCGGTTCCTGGTTCTACGGCTACGGCGTGCTCGTCGAGCCGATCGCCGAGGAGACCGGCTGGGGCGACGGCTGGCTCGGGGCGACCTACGGCGGATCGTTCCTGCTGGCGGGCGTGCTGGGCACCGGCGTCGGCCGCGCCCTGGACCTCCGGGGCAGTCGAACGACGTTCGTCGCGCTGGCGGTGTCGACCACGGCCGTGCTGGTGGCGGCCGCCTCGGCGGCGACCGAGTGGCAGTTCCTGCTCCTCGGGTCGGTCGGCGGTGGGCTCGTCGGCGCCGGCGGGTACTACAACGCCACCTCGGCGGTGATGGCCCGGCTGGTCCCGGAGCACCGGGCCCACGGCATCACGGTGCTGACGCTGTTCGGCGCGTTCGCCAGCCCGGTGTTCCTGCCGCTGATCGGCTGGGTGGTCGGCGACCTCGGCTGGCGGACGACCCTGCGCTGGCTGGCCGTCGCCGTCGGACTGGCGTACCTGCTGGCGGCCTTCCTCGTCCCCGACGTGCGGCCGGAGCAGATCGAGCGCCCGCGCCTCCGGGTGGCGCTGCCGGCGGCGACCCGGGGGCCGGCCGAGCGGGCCCTGGCGATCGCGGTGACCGTGGCCGGGGCGACCAGCGCCCTGCTGATCGTCCAGCAGGTCCCGGCGATGGTCGCGGCCGGCATGACGCTCGAGTTGGCCTCCGGGTTCGCCGGGGCACGCGGCCTGCTGCAGCTCGCCGGCCGGCTGCCGCTCGCCCCGATCGTGGTCCGTCTCGGCGCGCGGTCGACCCTGCGGTGGTCGTACGCCCTGATGGGCGTCGGCGCGCTGCTGCTGATCGGCGCCGGCGAGGGCATGCAGGCCAGCGCCTACGCCGTCGTCGCCGGGATCGGGATCGGGGCGATGTCCGCGGTCGAGAGCATCCACGCCGCCGACGTCCACGAGGGCCCGCGCATGGGCACCAACCTCGGCGTGCTCGGGCTGCTGCGCGGCGTCGGCGGGACGATCGGCCCGACCGTCGGCGGCTTCGTCGTCGACGCGACCGGGTCACGCACCGTCGTGCTGGTGCTGTGTGCGGCCGGTGCGGCCGTGTCCGCGGCGGTGCTGACCCGCAACACCGAGCCAGCCGCCGTCCCCACCGAGGTCGGGGCCTAGTTCATCTCCGGGCGCGGGGGCAGGCGCAGGTGGCTGGACGCCTTCCACACGTCCTGCGAGTACTTCAGCAGCACGTTGAGCGTCGACCGGGCGACGTCCTCGTCGATGGTGTCGTAGCCGAGCTCGACCAGCGTGCGCGCCCAGTCGAGCGTCTCGGAGATCGACGGCGGCTTCTTCAGCTCCATCTGCCGCAGGCTGCGCACGATGCGGACGAGCTGGTCGGCCAGCTCCGCCGGCGCCTCGGGCACCCGCGACAGCACGATCTGCTTCTCGCGCTCCACCTCCGGGTAGTCGAGGTAGAGGAAGAGGCACCGGCGCTTGAGGGCCTCGGACAGCTCGCGGGTGTTGTTGGAGGTCAGCACGACGAACGGCTGCAGGTGCCCTGTGACGGTCCCGAGCTCGGGGATCGTCACCTGGAAGTCCGAGAGGATCTCCAGCAGCAGGGCCTCGAACTCGAAGTCGACCTTGTCGACCTCGTCGATCAGCAGCACCGTGTCCCGCTTGGCGCGGAGCGCCCGGAGCAGTGGCCGCTCGAGCAGGTACTCCTCGCCGAAGATGTCGTCGTGCAGCGAGTGCCAGTCCTCCCCGCCCGGGCTGAGGTCGTCGCCGCGGCCGGCCTGGATGCGCAGCAGCTGCTTCTTGTAGTTCCACTCGTACAGCGCCTTGGCCTCG
>CAZDIF010000375.1:0-3190 GCA_964505365.1 uncultured Actinomycetota bacterium | reverse complement strand
CCGTACACGGCCGAGCCGACGACCTTGCCGCGTTCGAGGTCGTTCGGGATGAACACGTACGCGGGCACGCCCCAGGCGGCGGCGTGGGCGGACACGGCGTTGGCGAGGTTGCCCGTCGATGCGCACCCGAAGGTCTCGATGCCCAGCGCCCGGCCGGCGGACAGGGCGATCGTGACGACGCGGTCCTTGAAGGACCCGGACGGGTTGCGCGTGTCGTCCTTGATCCAGAGGTTGCGAAGGCCCAGTGCCTCGCCCAGCCGTGGGGCGGGCCGGGTGGGCGTGAAGCCGGTGCCGAGGTCGATGCGGTCGGCCGGGTCGTCGGACAGCACGGGCAGCAGGTCGGCGTAGCGCCACAGGGACTGGGGCCCCTCGGCGATGCGTTCCCGGCTGGCCCGGGCCCGGATCCGGTCGGTGTCGTAGACGACCTCGAGCGGCCCGAAGCAGAAGCCGCAGACGTGCGCGAGCCCGAGCTCCTCGGTCTCGCCGCACTCGCGGCAGCGCAGCCCCGTGACGGTCGTGGCCGTGGTGGATGTGGTGGCGGCCATGTGGCGGCGTCCTCTCGTCTCATCGTGAGCGGCCGGTCCGCCGGGACGACGAACGGCCTCCGCCGGGAGGCCGTTGAGAGTGACGTTGCGCGGGGCGTGTCTCGCTCATCGACCTCGTCGCACCGGGTGGTGCGCCGACGGTCCGGGTTTGGCACCAACCCCGCCGCGGTCTGGGACCGTTGCGGGAGGTTGCCGAGGCTTCGGCGGGCCCGAGCCCTCCACCTCTCTGGATGAGCACCAGTGCGCAGGAGTATGCCACCACGCTCGGCGGTTCGCGAACCGCACCGGGGATCGGGCACCCTGTCCCGGCCGTCCTCGTCCTCGACCCCGAGATCATCCGTGCCCGACCAGACCCGCGCCGACCGGATCCGTCACCACACGGTCTACGACGCCGCCGACCTGCTCGAGCACCGGCGCCGGACGGGCACGACCGTCAGCGTGGTGGTGCCGGCGCTCAACGAGGAGGGCCGGGTCGGCCGGGTGGCGGAGGTCCTGCGGCGCTCGGTCGTCGAGGAGGTCCCGCTCGTCGACGAGCTCGTCGTCGTCGACGGGGGGTCGACCGACGGCACGGCCGCCGAGGCACGCCGCGCCGGGGCCACGATCGTCGCGCAGGACGAAGTGCTGGCCCACCTCGGCGACGGGCGCGGCAAGGGCGAGGCGCTGTGGAAGGGCCTCGCGGCGACCACCGGGGACCTGGTCCTGTTCGTCGACGCGGACATCGTGGACATCGGCCCCCGCTTCGTCACGGGACTGCTCGGACCCCTGCTGACGGACCCGGACATCGTCTACACCAAGGCGGCCTACGACCGGCCGCTGCAGCTGGGCACCGAGGTCCGACCGACGGGCGGTGGCCGCGTCACCGAGCTGATGGCGCGGCCCCTGCTGGCGACCTTCTGGCCCGAGCTGGGCCGCCTCGCCCAACCGCTGTCCGGCGAGTACGCGGGACGCCGGGAGGTGCTGGAGGACGTGCCGTTCGTGCAGGGCTACGGGGTCGAGATCGCCCTGCTGATCGACATCGCGGCCCGGCACGGTGCCGACGCGATCGCCCAGGTCGACCTCGACCGTCGCCAGCACGACCACCAGGAGCTGCCCGCACTCGGGCGGATGGCGACCGAGATCCTGCACGTGGCGATGGACCGGCTGGCGCGCGAGGGCCGGCTCGTGACGACCGAGGCGCCCGCCGGGTGGCTGCTACAGCCCACGCGCACGGACGACGGGCTGGCGCTGCACGGCCACCAGGTCACGGTCGCCGAACGGCCGCCCCTGCGGTCGGTTCGCTGATTCGACCTCGCATCCTGGCCACTTGTAAGGGATACTGGGCCCCATCCGGGGTGTCGAACCACAGGGAGCATCCATGCCGCAGCGTGTCCTGGTCGTCGACGACGAACCAGACGTCCTCCTGCTGTGCCGTGTCAACCTCGAGTTCGAGGGCTACGAGGTCGTCCTGGCATCCAACGGCGTGGACGCGATCGCCGAGGTGCGCGACCAGCGGCCCGACGTGATCCTGCTCGACGTCATGATGCCCCAGAAGGACGGCTGGCAGGTCCTCGACGAGCTCCAGGGTGATCCCGAGCTGGCGACGATCCCGGTGGTGATGCTGACGGCCCGCTCGCAGGAGCAGGACCAGATCCGCGGCTGGTCGACCGGCGTGGCCGAGTACATCACCAAGCCGTTCTCGCCCCTGTCGCTGTCCCAGGTCGTCGAATCGGTGCTCACCGAGGAGCAGGAACACCGGGCACGGCGCCGCGCACTGGTCCTGGAGAAGCTCAACCTGCTGCAGGACGAGGTGCGCGAGGCCTGACCCGTCGGTGCCGTGAGCGCATCAGCAGGGTGAGGTCGCGTCCACGCCAACGACGACGTGGGCGTTCACGGTGTCGCTGAGGTTGTCGGGCTTTGCCTCGACGACGGTCGCCCCGATCACCGACGCGACGTGCCGGGCGATGGCCTCGTTGTCCCCGCCCGGGGTCCAGAAGACCGTCGTCTCCTGGTACTCGCGGGAGGCACGGTTCGAGATCAGCGTCTCGTAGCCCGCGTCCCGCAGGCAGGCCATGACGGCCTCGTGGTTGCTGCTGGAGGCGGACACGGCGTCGAGGACCTGCAGGTCCACCTCGCCCGGTGGCACGGGCGGGGAGTCGCCGCCGGCCGGCTCGGTCTCGGTCGGGGTGGCAGGGCTGGTCGTGGGCGCGGTCGTGGCGTCCTCGGGCGTGGTGGCCGCATCCGTGGGCTCACCGCCGGTGGTGGGCGGCGCCGTTGTGGGGTCGGTCGCCTCGGTGGTGTCCTGCGCCAGCGGCGTGTCCTCGACGACCGGTGAGCCCCCGTCGGAGACCAGCCCGATCAGGCCGAACAGCAGGGCGGCGCCCACCACCAGGGCGAAGGCACCCAGCACGAACTGCCCGAGGGGGCTCGCGAGGAAGGCGGGACGGGTCGCCACGGGGTCAGGTCGCGCTGGCGTCGACGCGGGCCGCGACGCGCTGCTGGTGGCGGCGCGCCCGCATGCGCCGCATCCGCTTGACGAGCATCGGGTCGTAGGCCATGGCCGCGTCCTGGTCGATCAGGTCGTTGACCGCCTTGTAGTACGTGGTCGGCGACATGTCGAAGTGCTCGCGGATCGCCTGTTCCTTGTGGCCGGCGTAGCGCCACCACTC
>CAZDIF010000374.1:0-3190 GCA_964505365.1 uncultured Actinomycetota bacterium | reverse complement strand
TCCGGGCGTTCGTTGATGCAGACGAACACGAACTTGCGGGGCTTCCCGGCGCGGGCCACGGCTCCTCCTCGCGCATCGGCTCCAGACGCCGACCGTATCGGAAGGCTCGGGCGGTTCCGGACGTTGTCCCGGGTGCCCACCCCACGAGAGGTCTCCCGTGACACGCGACGACGTCATCGACCGCATCCTGTCCCGCACCCGCCGCATCGCCGTCGTCGGCCTGTCCAGCCGCCCGCACCGCGCGAGCCACGACGTGGCGGCGGCACTGCAGTCGGCCGGCTACGAGATCGTCCCCGTCAACCCCAACGAGGACGAGGTCCTCGGCGAGCGCGCGTACCCGTCGCTGGCCGACGTCCCCGGCGAGGTCGACCTCGTCGACGTGTTCCGGCGCGAGGAGTTCCTCCCCGACGTCGCTCGGCAGGCCGTCGAGGTCGGTGCGCCGGCCCTGTGGAACCAGCTCGGGCTCACCTCGCCCGAGGCCCGGGCGATCGCCGAGGAGGCCGGCCTCAGCTACGTCGAGAACGCCTGCCTGAAGGTCGAGGTCGGAGCTCGCGGGGCCCGGCCGGCCGCCTGACCTACGCTCCTTCGGGTCACCGCTTCCCCGCCCCGAAGGAGCCGCGCATGTGGGTCGCCGCCGCTGCCGCCGCCGTGGTGGCCGGCCTCGCCGTGCTCCTGGCCGCCTTCCGCGAGCCGGACGACCGGCCGTCGCCCCGCCGGCACGGCACCGTGACCCCGGACGAGCTGCGCCGGGCCAGCTTCCCACTCACCTGGCGCGGGTACAGCCCCGGCCACGTCGATGCGCTGCTCGCCCGTGCCGCCGCGAGCCTCGAGGAGGCCCGCCAGCAGGCCCCGTCCGAGGTGTCCGAGGGCACCCTGCCGTCGTTCCTGCAGGACACCTTTTCAGGTGTCGCCGGTGGCGCGGAGGTCGGCCCGGACGGGCCGACCGAGCACGCACGGCGCTCAGGTGAGGAACTCGAGGATGGCGGCGGCGACGGCGCCGGGGGCCTCGATCGGTGACCAGTGGCCGACGTCCGCCAGCACCTGGACGCGGCTGACGGGGATGGAGCGCTTGAGCTCCTCGGCCATGGCCAGGGGGGTCGAGCGGTCGTGGGCGCCGGTGAGCACGAGCGCCGGCATGCCCAGCTCGTCGCGCCGGATCGTGGGCGCGTCGGCCAGGGCCCGGCAGGCCTTGGCGTAGGCCGTGGGGTCGTTGCGCAGGAACAGCTCGCGCAGGAGCCCGACGCCGCCGGACAGGGTGGCGTGCGACTGGGGCGACACGGCACCGACGAGCCAGTCGTCCACGAGGGCGTCCATGCCCTCCTTCTCGACCACGTCGGCGCGCTGCTTGTAGGCGGCGTTGGTCTCGGGCTGGAAGTGGCTGACGCCGCCGACGAGCACGAGCTGCTCGGTGGAGTCCGGGTGGGTGGCGGCGAACTGCTGCGCCACGAGCGACCCCAGCGAGTGCCCGACCACGTGGACGGCGGGCAGCTCGAGGTGGCGGACGAGCCGGTGCACGTCCTTGGCCCAGCCCTGGATCGAGAACTTGCCCTTCGACTGGCTGCGGCCGTGGCCGCGCAGGTCCAGGGCGACGCAGTGGTGGTGCTGCTTCATCGCCTGGATGACGCCGTGCCAGACGTTGGCGGAGCCCCCGAGGCCGTGGATGAACACGACCGGCGGGCCCTCGCCCTCGGAGACGTAGTGGGTGGTGTTGCCGTCGATGTCGGCGAACATGGTGGAAGCCTTGCCTCGTGGTGGTGGCCCACGTCCGGGGCCGTGTGGTGACGGCGTGAGTCTAGGGTCACGGGCGGACCGTCCCGTCGAGCCCCGTGGAGTGCCGTGCGCCTGGACCTCGAACAGCGGACCTCCGCCCCACGGGCGGTCGTGTGGGACGTGCTGACGCACTGGGAACGCCAGCCCGAGTGGATGCTGGACGCGAAGGCGGTCGAGGTGCTGACGCCGCACCGCACCGGCACGGGCGTGACGATCCGGTGCCCGACCATCCTGCTGGGCGTGACCGTCGACGACGTGATGCGGGTCACCGGGTGGCGCGACGAGGAGTTCCTCGAGGTCACCCACCTCGGCCGGATCATCACCGGCAGCGGGGCCTTCGCGCTCGCGGACGCCCCGGGCGGGGGCACCGTCGTGCGCTGGTGGGAGGAGGTCGATCCGCCGCTCGGCGCGCTGGGGGAGTGGGGCGCCACCACGCTCCTGCGCCCGGTGCTGCAGCGGATCTTCGCCCGCAGCCTCGCCCGATTGGCCCGCCTGGCCGAGGCCGAGGCCGCTCGAGCCACATAGGCGTGGCCGGTACGGCTCAACCGACGGGGAACAACGCCTCCAGCGGCAGCACCTCGTGGGCGTCCGACACCGACAGGCCCGGTTCGGGACCGCCGCCGATGACGTGGAGGTCGTCGCCGAGGGCGACCACGGCCAGCCCGTGGCGTGGCTCGTCGAGCGCCCCGACGACCTGCCAGGCGTCGTCCACGAGGCACTCGACCTGCGCCACGGTCCCGGCCGCCAGCTCGCCACCGGCGACGCACGGCACGCCCTCGAGCGTGGCACCCCCGAACCCGCCCCGGGGGACGGTGAGCTCCGGGCCGGGGACCGCACCCTCTGCCTCGTCGACCACCTCGGTCGACAGCAGGGTCGTCGCCAGTCCGCCGTCGCGGCCGCCGACCGCCATCGGCCGGCCATCCACGGCGACCGCGGCCAGGTGCTCCCGGGGCGCGACCAGGGACGGGCCGGGCTCCCAGCCCTCCTCGCCGAGCCGCTCCGTCGCCACCTGCGTGCCGGCGTCGCCCACTCCGCCGAGGACCCAGACCGTGGAGGCGGTGGCCACGGCCGCGGGTGCGCCACGGGCCAGCAGCAGGTCCGGGCCGGGCTGCCACGGCTCGCCGTTCGATTCGAGCCACCAGGTGCGGATCTCCGGGGCCCAGCCCCCGTCGGTCGTCACGTACCCGCCGATCAGCCACAGGCGCTCGCCGGTGGACACCAGCGCCGCGTGGTGCAGCGGCACCGGCAGGTCCGGCAGGGAGGCCCACGTGTCGGTCCCCGGGTCCCACCAGTCAGCCCGGCGGCTGGTGGTGCCGTCGGCCCGCAGGCCGCCGGCGACGACCACGCGGCCCTGCCAGGCGGCGCCGGCGACCTCGGTGCGGGGCTCGGGCAGGGGCGCGGCCCGGTGCGGGGTGGCCGC
>CAZDIF010000373.1:0-3196 GCA_964505365.1 uncultured Actinomycetota bacterium | reverse complement strand
CCAGCTTCAACGAGTGCCTCAGCCAGTACCAGAACGGTGACGTGGCCATGTGGTACGACGCCACGGTCGCCGCCGGCCTGCTCGAGGCCGACGACAGCCCGGTGCAGGGCAAGAACGGCTACGCGCTCGCGCCGGTCAAGGAGACCGAGGCCTCCGGGTGGCTGTGGGCCTGGGCGCTGGCGATCCCGCAGAACGCGCCCGACCCCGACACCGCCTGGGAGTACATCAGCTGGGCGACCGGCCCCGACTACATCGAGTCCGCCGGCGAGATGCTCGACGGTGGCTGGGCCGCGGTGCCCCCGGGTACCCGCCAGTCGACCTACGAGCACCCCGAGTACCAGGAGGCGGCGTCCGCCTTCGCCGACATGACGCTGGACGCCATGCTGGCCGCCCCGATCAACGACCCGGGAACGACGCCGCGACCCGGCCTGCCCGCCGTGCAGTTCGTCGGCGTCCCGGAGTTCCAGGACGTCGGGACCCGGTGCACCGAGCAGTTCTCGGCCGTGATCGCGGGCTCGTCGAGCGTCGACGAG
This sequence comes from uncultured Actinomycetota bacterium, assembly GCA_964505365.1. Lineage (GTDB taxonomy): Bacteria > Actinomycetota > Nitriliruptoria > Nitriliruptorales > Nitriliruptoraceae > CAWCLK01. The sequence goes on along the minus strand of CAZDIF010000373.1, from coordinate 2,663 downwards.
GCGATCACCGCCTGCCAGCAGATCGCGTCCGAGGTCGCATCGTGACATGATCACGTGGCCCGGGGCCCCACGGCCCCGGGCCACGTGACCGGAGGATCCGCGGGAGCCAGGAGCACGCGCATGTCGACCACGATCGACGCCCGCCCGGTCGAGGCCACGCACGCCGACGAGGTGCGTCGCAGCGAGCGCTGGGAGGCGTGGAAGCGGCGGCTGCCGCTGCTGCCGGCGCTGGTCGTGACCATCGTCATCACCCAGGTCCCGTTCCTGTTCAGCGTCTTCTACAGCCTGACGAACTGGCAGATCGTCCCGCCCACGCCCCGTGAGTTCGTGGGCCTCGAGAACTACACGACGCTGTTCTCCAACACCTTCTTCACCAGCGCCGTCTGGACCAGCGTCGCGATGACGGTCGCCGCGGTCGGCCTGTCCCTGCTGCTGGGCACGATGATCGCGGTCCTGCTGGACCGCAACTTCTTCGGCCGTGGCGTGGTGCGCACCCTGCTGATCACGCCGTTCCTGGTGATGCCGGTCGTGGCCGGGCTGGTGTGGCGCACCCAGATCTTCAACTCGCTGTTCGGCACGCTCAACTGGCTGCTCGCCGCCGTCGGGCTGGAACGCATCGAGTTCATCGCCCAGGCGCCCCTGGCCTCCATCATCGCCGTGCTGGTGTGGCAGTGGACGCCGTTCATGATGCTGATCGTCCTCGCCGGCCTGCAGGGCCAGCCCAGCGACGTGCTGGAGGCTGCCCGGGTCGACGGGGCGAAGCCCCGGGCGATCTTCTTCCAGATCACCCTCCCCCACCTGCGGCCGTACCTCGAGCTCGGGGTGCTGCTGGGGTCGATCTACCTCATCCAGGTGTTCGACCACGTCGAGGTGATGACCGGCGGTGGTCCGGGGTCGACCAATGTCCCGTACTTCGTCTACCAGCGCTCGATCGGTGGCGGCTGGCAGTTCGGCAGCGCGTCCGCGTACAGCATCGTGGTCGTGCTCGCGTCGATCGTGATCGCCGTGCTGGGCCTGCGGGTGCTGTCCGGCCTGCTCGAGGGAGAGGACGCGGCATGAGAGGTGACACGGGACCCGTCGTCGGCGAGAGCCGGTGGAAGAACACCGCGCTGGGCGTGCTGGCGTGGGCGGTCGGGCTGCTGTTCTTCTTCCCGGTGTTCTGGATGGTGCTGAACGGCTTCAAGACCGAGGCCGACGCCAACACCACGCCGAAGCTGCTGTTCGACCCGACCGTCGAGCAGTACACGACGGTCACGACCGTGGACCAGGGACTGCTCGGGTTCGGCGAGGCGTTCGCCAACTCCGCCTGGATCGTCGGGATCTCCACGGTGGTGGTGATGCTGCTGGCCATCCCCGCCGCCTACTCGCTGGCGATCCGGCCGGTGCGCAAGTGGCGCGACGTGCTGTTCTTCTTCATCTCCACGAAGTTCCTCCCCGTCGTGGCGGCGATCCTGCCGCTGTGGATCATCGCCCGCGACCTCGGCCTGCTGAACACCCGCACGATCCTGGTGATCCTCTACATCGGCATGAACCTGCCGCTGGCCGTGTGGATGCTGCGGTCGTTCTTCCGCGAGGTCCCGCGCGAGCTGATCGAGGCGGCCCAGATCGACGGCGCCAGCCTGCGCGGCCAGCTCACCTCGGTCGTGCTGCCGATCGTGGCGCCCGGCCTCGCCGCCACCGCCCTGCTCTGCATCATCTTCGCGTGGAACGAGTTCTTCCTCGCGGTGCAGCTCAACCCCGCGGACGCGTCGACCATCCCGATCTGGGTGACGTCGAACGTCTCGACCCGTGGCAACTTCCTCGCCAAGCTGTCGGCCGCGTCGACGCTGGCGACCCTCCCGGTCGTGCTGGCCGGCTGGTTCGCCCAGAAGCGCATGATCCGTGGCCTGGCGATGGGAGCCATCAAGTGAGAAGGGACCACCATGGCTGAGGTCCGCTACGCCGCCGCCACCCGCCACTACCCCGGCACCGAACGGCCGGCGGTCAGCTCGCTGAACCTCGACATCGCCGACGGCGAGCTCCTCGTGCTCGTCGGCCCGTCGGGTTCGGGCAAGTCGACCGCGCTGCGGATGCTGGCCGGGCTCGAAGCGGTCGACGAGGGCAGCATCTGGATCGGCGACCGCGACGTGACGCTGGTCGCACCCCAGGACCGCGACATCGCGATGGTCTTCCAGAACTACGCGCTGTACCCGCAGATGACCGTCGCCGCGAACATGGGCTTCGCGCTCAAGCAGGCCGGCGTGCCGAAGGACGAACGGGCGCGACGGGTGAAGGAGGCCGCCCGCGTCCTGGGGCTGGAGGAGTACCTCGACCGCAAGCCGAAGAACCTCTCCGGCGGACAGCGCCAGCGCGTGGCGATGGGTCGCGCGATCGTGCGCGAGCCACAGGTCTTCCTCATGGACGAGCCCCTGTCCAACCTCGACGCCAAGCTGCGCGTGCAGACCCGCATGGAGCTGGCCGACCTGCAGGCCCGACTGGCCGTCACCACCGTGTACGTGACCCACGACCAGGTCGAGGCCATGACGATGGGCCACCGCGTGGGCGTGCTGAAGGACGGCCTGCTGCAGCAGTGCGACACGCCACGCCAGCTCTACCGCTACCCGACCAACGTGTTCGTGGCGGGCTTCATCGGGTCGCCCGCGATGAACCTCGTCGACACGGTC
>CAZDIF010000372.1:0-3212 GCA_964505365.1 uncultured Actinomycetota bacterium | reverse complement strand
GCCGGCTGTACGGGCAGACCGTGCCCAGCGAGATGCCCGACAAGCAGCTGTTCACGTTCCGCAACCCGGTCGGCGTGATGACCGTGGTCACGGCCGGCAACTTCCCCGTGGCCGTGCCCTCCTGGTACCTCGTGCCGGCGCTGCTGGCCGGCAACGCCGTGGTGTGGAAGCCCGCCGAGTACACGCCGGGCATCGCGGACGCGGTGACCCGGATCGTGCACGCCGCCGGGATCCCCACCGGCGCGTTCCAGCTCGTGCTGTCCGACGGGCCGGCGACGTTCGAGGGCCTCGAGCGGGCGCTGGAGGCCGGCGACGTCCACAAGGTCGGCTTCACCGGCTCGGTCGACGTCGGCCGGCGGATCGCCGAGCTCTGCGGCCGGCACCTCGTCTCGCCGACACTCGAGCTCGGCGGCAAGAACCCGCTGGTGGTCATGCCCGACGCCGACCTCGACCTCGCCGTCGAGGGGGCGCTGTTCTCCGGCTTCGGCACCGCCGGCCAGCGCTGCACGTCGCTGGGCGTGACGATCGTGCACGAGTCGATCGCCGCGGACTTCCTCGGCCGCTTCGGCAAGGCCGTCGAGGAGGCGGCCATCGGCGACCCCACCCAGGACGTGCTGTACGGGCCGATGATCAACCAGAAGTTCGCGGACAACTTCGAGCGGTGGTTCGAGCACGTCGAGCCCCACCACCAGGTCTTCGGCTCCACCGGCCGGGGCCGGATCGGCCCGGACAACCCGCGCGACGGGTTCGTCGGCGACCCGGCGGCCGGCATCTACGAGCACCCGATGATCGTGTCCGGCGTCCGCCAGGAGGACGAGCTCTACCAGCGCGAGACGTTCGGCCCGATCGTGCCGGTGGCGACGTTCACGGCGTTCGAGGAGGCGATGGACCTGGCCAACAACCACGGCTACGGGCTGTCCGCCTCGATCTACACGACCAGCCCGACCCACGCCTTCGCGTTCCGCGAGCAGGTGACCGCCGGGATGGTGTCGGTCAACAACTCGACGTCCGGCGCCGAGGCGCACCTGCCGTTCGGCGGCAATGGCAACTCCGGCAACGGCGCGCGCCAGTCCGGCATCTGGGTGCTCGACCAGGTCACCCGCTGGCAGTCGCTGAACTGGGACTACTCCGGGCGCCTGCAGAAGGCCCAGATGGACGTGGGCGGCGTCGAGGCCGACCTCGACTTCCGGCTGTGAGTCAGCCCTGGTTCCTGAGGAACCGCTCCAGCTCAGCGGCGATCTGGTCGCCGGTCGGCAGCGGGCCCTGCATCCCGGCCTCGTCGGCGGCGTCGGCGTCGTAGGCACCCTCGAGCGCGCCGATGTGGGACTGCACCTCGGGTGAACCCTCGGCCGCCTCGTCGAGGCGCTCGCGGTGGGCGGTGGCCTCGGAGTCCAGGTCGCTCACGTCGAACTCCAGGCCGAGGTGGTCGCCGAAGCGCCGAAGCAGGCTGGCGGACGCCGCCGGGTACTCGCCCGCCACGTAGTGGGGCACCCGGGCCCACAGCCCGAGCGTGGTCAGCCCGAGGTCGCGCATGCCAGCCTCGACCATCACCTGGAAGGACGCCGGCACGACCACGTGCTCGTGCGGTCGACCGAAGCGGTCGAGCAGGGTGGTGTCGGAGGACGTGGTGATCGTGCGCACGGGGCGGGTGTGCGGCACCGGGCCCGGCACCGACCCGAGCCCGACGTAGCTGGTGAGCTCGAGGTCGCGGGCGAGGTCGCCGAGGTCCTCCAGCAGCCCCTGCCAGCGGAAGTCCGGCTCGTTGCCGGTCAGCAGCACGATCGGCCCGCTGGGCAGGTCGACCCGGCGCAGCACCAGCTCGGGCCACTCGGGCGTGCCGAGCAGACCCTCCTCGATCGCCAGCGTCGGCCGGCGGTCGCGGAAGTCGAAGAGCTGGTCCCCGTCGAAGGCGCCGATGAGCTCGCTGCGGTGGATGGACTGCAGGTGCTCGGCGGCACCCGTGCCCGCCCCACCGGCATCGGTCCACCCGTCGAGTGCGGCCACGAGCGTGGTCGCGCCGCCGGGGTCAAAGTCGTCGAACAGCTGTAGAAGCTCCATGGGGACGATGGTAGGGCAGGTGGGGGCGGGCCCCGGCGGTTCGGCCCCGAGTACCGTCCGGACCTGCGCTGCCGGGGCGCAGGATCGTTGCACGAGGAGGCCGGATCGACGGTGTGGCGCGACGAGGACCTCGACGTCGAGGCTGCCCGCTGGGTGGTCTCCGACGCCGGTCGGGAGGTCCTCGAGAAGCTGCTGGCGGCGCCCGACGGGCAGGACCCGCTGGCGGTGGCGACCCGGCTGCGCCGGCAGGGGCTGGACGGGCCAAGGGCTGCGGCGGCGCAGGGGATCGCCGAGGCCACCCGCCGGGCCCGGGCGGTCGGCCACCCCGACGGGACGTGGTGGACGCCGGCGGCGCTGGAGCAGGCCAGCGACCCGGGCGTGGCGGCGTGGCGTGCGGCGCGGTTCGACGGGCTGGACGTCGTCGACCTCACGGCCGGGTGCGGTGGCGACGCCCTGGCGCTGGCGGCCCGCGCCCGCCGGCTGGTGGCGGCGGAGCGGGACGGCGCACGGGCGCGGCTGCTGGCGGCGAACCTCGCCGGCCGGGGCCACGTCGTGGTGGCCGACGCGCTGGCGCCACCCGTGTGGCCAGGGGAGTGGTTCGGCTGGGCCGACCCCGCCCGGCGCGTCGAGGGCCGGCGGCTCCGGCGGCTGGGCGAGGTGCGACCGGCCGTGCCGGCACTGGCGGGACTTGGGCTGCCGGGGCTCGGGATCGCGGTGTCGCCGGGCGTCGACCTCGCCGACCCGGACCGGCCGGCGGACGCCGAGCTGGAGTTCGTCCAGGTCGGCCGGCAGCTGGTCGAGGCGACGCTGTGGCTGGGCGAGGTGCGTGACCGCGGGCCGGGGGAGCGGGCCGAGGCGTCCGCGACCCTGCTGCCGACCGGCGTCCACCGGCGGGGCACGCCGACCGGCCCACGGGTGCCGGTGGGCGAGGTGGGCGCGTGGCTGGTGGTGCCCGAGCCGGCGCTGGTGCGGGCGCGGCTCGCCGACCGGCTTGCGGAGGAGCTGGACCTCGCGCGCGTGGCGCGGAGGCGGGCCCTGTTCACCTCGGACGCCGCTCCGCCGGCCTCGCCGTGGCTGCGGGCGGAGCCGGTCGAGGCCGTCACGGCCGCCCGCCCGGCGCGGGTCCGGGACGTGCTCGACGGGCTGGACGAACG
>CAZDIF010000371.1:0-3213 GCA_964505365.1 uncultured Actinomycetota bacterium | reverse complement strand
GTGAGGTCCTCGGGCACCGCCATGTCGGAGCACTCCTCCGGCAGCCGGATCGCCGACAGGGCCGAGAAGAACATGTCGCCGTCGAGCAGGACCTCGCCGGTGGTCTCGGCCGACAGCCCCAGCCGCGGGCCGTGGTCGCCCTGGATGATGATCACCGGGTCCTCGTCCACCTCGAGGATCCGGTCGACGGACGCCTCGAGCCGGTCGAACAGGCACCGGACCGCATCGGCGTACTCCGGGCCCTCGCCCCAGGCAGCGAACGACAGCGGGACGTCGCGGAGGCGGCAGTCCGCGTCGCGCAGGTACGGCGGGTGGGGGTTGATGACGTGGATCAGCGAGAAGGTCGGGCCGTCCGGGCGGGCCGCGAGCACCTGCTCGGTGACGTGGAGCGGGTCCTGGGCGCGGGCGACGCCGGCGTTGGTGTCGCTCTGGTCGGTGAGGTCCAGCAGCGGGGTCATGGAACGCAGCGCCCACTCGGTGTCGCCGAGGGGGCCGTTGTCGCCGAAGCAGACGTCCTCGCGGCCCGAGCACCGGCTGCCGGTCCACAGCCCCGGGTAGGCGTGCACGTAGCCGTAGCCGTTGGCGAGGAAGGTGTCGACGGTCCGGTTGTCGCCCTGCAGGCGTTCGAAGTACGGCCCGGCGCCCGGCTCGGCCGTGCCCTCGTACAGGTACTCCATGTCCAGGGCCGACGCGACCGCCAGGTGGGTGAACGGGTAGTTGGACCGGGCCTGCTCGAGGACGTCGAACCCACGGGCCTCGAGGTGGTCGACGAACGGGTCGGGGTCCATGCCGAGGCTGCGCAGGAACGGCGGCCCGGCCTGCCCGTCGAGGACGAACCACCAGACGTCGGGCGTGTGGACCAGGTCGGCGGCGTCGGTGGTGGTCTGGTCGGGCTCCGCGGCGGCGGGCGGCGCAGTCACCAGCTGCACGGCTGGCAGGACGAGCAGGGCAGGCGCGAGGATGGCGAGGAAGACCTGTGGCGACCGCAGGCGGGCGAGCGGCACCGCGACGGCGAGCACCATGAGGCTGGCGACGGCCCACCAGGCCGGGGCCGACATGGTGACGCCCAGGGGTTCCCGCAGATCGGTGACCACGCGGTAGTGGAAGAACAGGTACAGCGCGACACCGACGACGGCGCCCACCCACCGGGCGGCGAGGCGACTGCGCAGGGCGGCCAGCCCCACCGGGACCAGCCCGGCCGCGAGCGTCAGCAGCCACCAGGTCAGGACCCGGCCGCCGTCGAGCACCTCGCCGACGTTGCTGGCCAACAGCGCCACGTACGGCAGGCACGCCATCGCCACGACGGTCAGCACGGCGGGCCAGACCGGCACGCGGTCGGGCGGGGCAACGGAGGTGGTCACGCAGGTCCTCGGGGCGACTGGGGCCGCTCAGGGTGCCATGGTCGGCCCGAGTCGGCCGCGCCCGCGCGGCACGTCACCCGCGGAGGGCCAGCACGTAGTCGAACGTCTCGTCGAACTCCAGCACCGGCCTGTCACGGTGGCGATGCCGCATCTCCTCCAGGCCCGCCTCGACCTCCTCGTCGTCGAAGCTGGTGAGCACCGACATGTAGCGTCCGTCCACGAGCTCGTGGTACCGGTCGCGCGGCACGCGGTGCCGGTGGACGAGGAGGTCGCGCTCCACGCCGAATCCGGCGTCGCGCAGCCGCTCCTCGAGCTCGTCGGGGTCCGAGAACCACCACCGGCAGCGGCGACGTGCCTCGTCGAACAGCGGGTAGTCGATGCGGTCGGGGTCGACGTGCACCAGCAGCAGGCGGCCGCCCGGTCGGATCCGCGCGTGCAGGTTGTCGAACAGCTCCTGCTGGTCGTCGACGTGGTGGACGGCCTCCTTCAGCAGCACCTTGTCGTAGGTCCCCGGTCGACGCGAGAAGGACACGGCGTCCGCCTGCACCGGCGTGATCGGGGCGTCCTCGGGCAGCCGGTCGAGCATCGCGCCGGACGGGTCGACGCCGATCACTGGTTTCCGCAGGGGCACACGGTCCAGCAGCGCCAGCGAGTACATGCCGGTGCCGCAGGCGAGGTCGACCAACTGGTCGTCGGGGGCGAGTTGGAGGTGATCCACCATCGCCTCCGCATGGGCTGCGAGGAACGCCGGGGACCATCGGAGGAACTCGTCGTACCTGGGTGCGAGGTCCCGGTAGTGGCGTTCCGCCACGCTGGCACGGTCGCTGACCTGGGACGTCTCCATGTCGCCTCGACGTTGTCGACTGCAGCACGGGTCACCGTCGAGGCTATGAAGGCCCCGGCAACGGCTCGTGCGAACGGCCGGTGTCCGGTCGACGTCAGCCCAGCAGCAGGCCCGCCCACGCGGGGGCGACGAGGAGCGTCGCGAGGACGCCCACCCCCACGAGCGCGGACGACAGCTCCTCGTCGAGGCCGGCGGCCGTCGCGACGATCCCGGCGGTGACCATGGGTGGCATCGACGCCTCGAGGATCGTGGTCTGCCACACGGGCCCGCCGGCGTCGAGCAGCAGCATCACGCCGTACGCCGCGGCGGGGGCGGCACCCATCCGCAGGAGGAGGCCGAGCGCCAGGGGCTCGAACGAGGTCCACGCCCGCGGGAGCGTCAGCCGCATCCCGACGGCCAGCATGGTCAACGGCACGAGGGTGTCCCCGAGCATCGCCGCGACGTCCATCACGACACGGTCGACCGGGCCCGGGAGGGCGACGAAGCGCAGGGCAAAGGCCGCCAGCAGGGCGAGGAACGGCGGGAACACGAGGATGCGACGGACGGTGGCGCCGAGGTGCGGTGTCCCGCCGGTGCCGTACCGGGCGGCGACGAACGACCCCCACGTGGCCAGGGCGAGGAACGACCCGAGCTGGTCGTACACGAGCGCCACGCCGACATGGTCGGGCCCGAGCAGCGTGGTGACGGCGGGGATGCCGAGGAAGCTGGTGTTGCCCAGGGGCACGACCAGCAGCATGGTGCCGAGGGTGCGCCGACTCCACCCGCGGGCCCGACCGACCAGCAGGAGCACCACGGCCAGAAGGGCGAGCGTCCCCCACGCGGTGGCGACGGGCACGATCGTGGACGTGCCGAGGTCGAGGTCCGGGACCTCGGTGAGGATCAGGCCCGGCAGTGCGAACCACAGCACGAGCACGTCGAGGGTCCCGGCGGCCCGGTCGGGCACGGCGGGCAGGCGCGCGGCGACGACGCCGAGCGCCAGCAGGACGACGGCGGTGATCACGCGGCGGG
>CAZDIF010000370.1:0-3220 GCA_964505365.1 uncultured Actinomycetota bacterium | reverse complement strand
TCCTCGACGAGGCCACGGCCCACCTCGACTCCGAGTCCGAGCGCCACGTCCAGGCCGCGCTGCGCGAGATCCTGCGCGACCGCACCAGCCTCGTGATCGCCCACCGCCTGTCGACGATCGTGGAGGCCGACGAGATCCTCGTGCTCGACGAGGGCGAGGTCGTCGAGCGCGGCACCCACACCGAGTTGCTCGCCCGCCGCGGCCTCTACGCGGAGCTCGCCCGCACCCAGCTCGCCACGGCCGAGTGAGCCGGGTCCTCGCGACGCGCGCCCTCGTGCGGCATCCTGCATGCCATGTCGACGGTGCTGATGCTGCTGGTCGTCGTGCTCGCCGGATGGGCGGTCGCGTCGCTCCTGCGTGCGCCACGTCGCGGTCCGGACCCCCAGGCCGAGTGGGAGCACTGGCTGGAGGCATCCGGCCTCCGCCCCGTCCTGCCACGAACGCGACCGGTCGCCGAGCTCGCCGAGGCCGTGGGCCGGCACCCCTCCGAGGTGGACCGCGCCGCGATGGGGCGCGCCGGCGACGGTGTGCTGCTGGTGGTCGCCCGGATCGTGGACGGCACCACGCTGATCGCGGCCCAGCGGCCCGGCCCCGCGCCCGCGGGCGCCACCACGACGGTCGCAGACGGCTGGCAGGCCCGCCTCGTCAGCGGCCCGCTGGCGCAGGCCTGGGAGGACGCCACCTGGCTGCGCAACGGGCCGGCCGTCGTCCGCTGACGGCACCCGGGGCCACGCCACCACCGGCCTACGGTCGACCCCGATGACCACGGACACCCTGCCGATCGACGACGTCCTGCCCGACGTGGTCGCCGCCGTGCGCACCCGCGGCCGCGTCGTCGTCGAGGCGCCGCCGGGGGCCGGCAAGACGACCCGGGTGCCGCCGGCGCTCCTGGACGTCGTCGACAGCCGGGTCGTCGTCCTCGAACCACGCCGGGTCGCCGCCCGAGCCGCGGCGAACCGCATGGCCTCCGAGCGTGGCGAGCGCCTCGGCGGGACGGTCGGGCTGACCACCGGCGACGAGCGCCGCGTGTCCCGCGACACCCGCATCGAGGTGGTGACGGAGGGCGTCCTGGTCCGGCGGCTGCAGGCCGACCCCGGCCTGCCCGGCGTCGGCGCGGTCGTGCTCGACGAGTTCCACGAGCGCTCGCTCGACGCCGACCTCGCGCTGGCGTTCGGCTGGGAGGCACGGGAGCTGCGCGGCGACCTCGCGATCGTGGTCATGTCCGCGACGCTCGACGGTGCCCGGGTCGCGGCGCTGCTGGACGACGCCCCCGTCGTGCGATCGGACGGGCGCCTGCACCCGGTCGAGGTCCACCACGTCGACCGTGACCCGGTCGCCGCGCTGGCCCCCGACGTCGCCGCCGCGGTCGAGGAGGCACTCGCCGACCACGACGGCGACGTGCTCGTCTTCCTCCCGGGCGTGCGGGAGATCCGCGCCGTGTCGCAGGCACTGCAGGCGCCCCCGGACGTGGACGTCCGGCCGCTGCACGGGTCGCTGCCCCCGGCGGAGCAGGACGCGGCGCTGCGATCCTCGTCGCCGGGCCGGCGCACCGTCGTGCTCGCGACCGACCTCGCCGAGTCGTCGGTCACGGTGCCGGGGGTGCGCGTGGTCGTCGACGCGGGACTCGCCCGCGAACCCCGCCTCGACCCCCGCACCGGCATGACGAGGCTGACGACGACGCGGGCCTCGGTCGCCTCCGCCGACCAGCGGGCCGGCCGTGCCGGGCGCGTCGCGCCGGGGGTCGCGGTCCGGCTGTGGTCGCGGGCCGACCACCTCGCCCGGGATGCCCACCCCCGCCCCGAGATCGCCCAGGCGGACCTGTCCGGGTTCCTGCTCCAGGTCCTGGCCTGGGGCGCCGAGGTCACCGAGCTGCGCCTGCTCGACCCGCCCACGGACGACGCGCTGGCGTCGGCACGCGGCACGCTCGAACGGCTCGGCGTCGTCGACGGCGACGGGCGCGTGACCCCGCACGGCCGCGAGGTCGCGGCCCTGCCCGCACACCCACGGCTGGCACACCTGGTCGTCCGCGGCCGCGCGCTGGGGCTGGCCACGACCGCCGCCCGGGTGGCGGCGCTGCTGGGCGAGCGGGACGTGCTGGCGGTCGACCGGGACCGTCCGGACGCCGACCTCGTCACCCGCGTCCGCGTCGTCGCCGGCGGCGCGGTCCCGTCCGGTGCCCGACCACGGAGAGGCACGCTCGCACGCGTCCGCCGGCGCACCGACCGCCTGGGCGCCGGCCGCGACGACCCGCCGCCGGGGCTCGCGGACCTCGACGTCGCCGTGGGCGTGCTCGCGGCGACGGGCTTCCCCGACCGGGTGGCCGCCCGGCGTGGCGCACGCGGCCGCTTCGTCCTGGCCAACGGCCGCGGCGTGGTCGTGGACGACCGGGACCCGCTGGCCGACGCCGAGGTGCTGGTCGCCACCGACGTCGACGACCGTGGTCGCGACGGCCGGCTGTGGCTCGGTGCGGCCACCACCCCCGGCGACCTCGAGGCATTCGCGCCGGACCTGCTCGCCGTCACGGACGAGGTCGCCTGGGACGACCGGCGCCACGACGTCGTCGCCCGGCGGCGGGTGCACGTCGGCGCGGCGACCCTCCGCGAGGCTCCGCTGCCCGACCCCGACAGCGGCGCGGTGCACGCCGCGCTGCTGGCCGGCATCCGACAGGACGGCCTCGGCCTGCTGCCGTGGGACGCCGCCACGCGGTCGTTCCGCGACCGGGCGGCGTTCCTGGCCACGACCGGTCATCCCGGCTGGCCGGCGATGGACGACGAGGCGCTGCTGGCCGACCTCGAGGACTGGCTCGCCCCGTACCTGACGTCCGCGCGGCGGCGTGCGGACCTCGCCCGCGTCCCCCTCGCCGACGCGCTGGCGCACCGGGTCGGCTGGGACCGCGCGCGGCGGATCGACGACCTCGCCCCAACGCACCTGCCGGTGCCGTCTGGTCGGCGGGCACGGTTGGACTACACCGACCCGCAGGCGCCCGTGCTGGCGGTCAAGCTGCAGGAGCTGTTCGGCGCCACCACGACCCCGACCGTCGCGGGCGTCCCGGTGGTGGTCCACCTGCTCTCGCCGGCGGGCCGCCCGCTGCAGGTGACCACCGACCTCGAGAGCTTCTGGGCGAACGGCTATGCCCAGGTGCGGGCCGAGATGCGCGGCCGCTACCCCAAGCACCCGTGGCCGGAGGACCCCACGACCGCCAGCCCGACGACCCGCACCA
>CAZDIF010000369.1:0-3238 GCA_964505365.1 uncultured Actinomycetota bacterium | reverse complement strand
GGCATCGGTGTCGCGGGCCTGACGCTGCTGGGCGTCATCTTCGTGGCCGGGTCCAACGACGTGCTGGCGTCGAACACCGCGACGGGCCTGCAGACGGTGACGATGCTGCTGCGCGTTGCCGTGTTCGTCCTGCCGGCGCTGTTCGGCTGGCTCGCCTACCGCTGGGCCCGCGGACTGCGTGACGTCGAGGTCGCGGCGCGGGCGAGCGAGACCTCGGACACCACGGCATGAGCCGCTTCCACGGCTGGCTGGGCGCCGCGATCGTCCTGGCGTTCCTCGTCATCGCCCTGTGGGGGCTCGGGCTGCGCCTCGCCGGGCGGGAGGAGGCGCCCACGGCCTTCCGGGCGGTGGAGTACTGGACCGAGAACCTGCTGGCCGTGCAGACGGTGATCGGCGTGGTCTTCCTGCTGCTCGGCCGCCGGGTGATCGGCGACGACCTCGTGTTCCTGCACTACTTCTACGGATCGCTGTTCCCGCTGATCGCCGTGGTCGCCGGCAGGATCGCCGCCCTGCGCCGCGAGAGCCACAGCTACGTGGGGATGGCGTGGGGGGCGTTCTTCGCCTTCGGGCTGACGACGCGGGCGCTGATGACCGGCTGCGGCGGCGTCATCAGCCTCACCTGCCTGGTTGGTTGACGGGGGAACAACCTCACGCTGCGTCGCGTTCCGTCGAGTGCCCCCAACCGCGCCCCACGCGACAGGACGTCTCCCCATGTCCCTGAAGTTCACCATCACCTTCGACTACCTGTGCCCGTTCGCCCGAAATGCCAACGAGCACGTGATTGCCGCGCTGCAGGGCGGCGCCGACTGGGAGGTGGCCTTCACCCCCTACTCGCTGACGCAGGGCCACGTCGCGGAGGGTGAGCCCGCCGTCTGGGACCGCGAGGACCCGGACGCCGAGTCGGGCGTGCTGGCGCTGCAGGTTGGGCTGGCCGTGCGCGACCGCTTCCCCGAGCAGTTCCTCGACGCCCACCGCGAGCTGTTCGCCGCCCGCCACGACCGCGGCGAGGACATCCGCGACCGCGACGTCCTGGCCAAGGCCCTCGAGGCCGCCGACCTCGACCCTGACGCCGTCTTCGAGGTCGTCGACACCGGCGAGTTCCTCGCGACACTGCGCGCCGAGCACGAGACCAACGTCGACACCCACAACGTGTGGGGGGTCCCGACGATCATCACCGGCCAGCGCGCCGTGTTCCTGCGGCTGCTGGACCGTCCGGGCGACGAGGGTGCGGTCGGCCGTGACCGCATCGAGCGCGTGGTGGAGCTGCTCGACGGCTTCCCCGAGCTCCACGAGTTCAAGCAGGTCGACCTGCCGTTCTGAACCGGGTCACCGCGTGATGCCGAGGGCCTCCTTGGCCGCGTCGACGTCGTCGCAGACGATGACCAGCTCGTTCTCGGCGGCGAAGTAGGCCTGCTCGATGTTCACGCCGGCGTGCTCGACCTTGTGGCAGGCCTCGGCGAGCGTGCCGGGGCGGTTCTCGAGCTGGACGACGGCGACCCGCCGTGCGGCCTTGACCTCGAACCCGTGCTCGCCGAGGACCTCGATGGCCTTGTCGGGTTCGTCCACCAGCAGGTGGACCACACCCTTGCCCCCGCCGGTGAAGGCGCTGGCGGCCTCGATGTTGATCCCGGCCTCGCCGAGGGTCTCGGCCATGCGGGCCAGCACGCCCGGTTCGTCCTTCGGGATGATGACCAGGTCCCTGCGCATCACGGCTCCTCGATGGCTCGACGAGCACGAGGCTAGACGGCGCCACGACGGCGTGACGCCCGTCGAGCGCGCCCCGCGGACACGGCCATGGCGAGGTTCGTGCCCAAGAGGCACGCTGGTACCATCCGTCCCCGCTCGCTGGGGAACCGGCGAGCGGACCCATTCCGGGGTAGCTCAGTTGGCAGAGCGCGTGTCTGTTAAACACGATGTCGCCGGTTCGAGCCCGGCCCCCGGAGCGCTCCCTCCTCTCGCGCGCTGGAAGCACCTGCGGAAGCCAGCGCCTGCACGAGCCCCATCACCTGTCGGTGCGTACGACTGCAGGAGTAGCGGACTGACGGGCACCCGTACTCGTGCTTCGTGTGCCGGATCGTGGCGTCTGGGGCCGCGCGGTACGGCTTGCCGAACTGGCTCGCGGGTATCCCGGTCACCCGCCCCCAATATTCCGCTGCACCTTGCAGGTCCAAGCCCTCGTGGAGGTAGAGGTGGACCCGAAGACGGGACTCCTCGACCTCGAAGAACGTGCGCAGCCAGTGCAGGAGCGCGGGGTTGGTGTTGGCCATCTTGACCGCTCCGTCTCGCTTGGCTCCCTCGCCGGCGTAGAGCGCCGTGCCCGCGATCAGCAGGTCCCGCTCCGACAACTCGCCGATCTGTTCGCGGCCCCACTCGTTGCACTCAGCGATCTCGGCGAGCTTCCGGCGGCGTAGCGGGTGGTCGGTGCCCCGTGGCAGCCGGTCCGTGCGGCGGCTTCGGCGTGCCGTCCGGTCGAACTCGACGTCTCGCACCCAGAGCGAGACGGAGCTCTTGGCGACCCCGAGCTCGTCGGCGATCTCCTGCAGCGTCCAGGCCTTCGCCCGGAGTTCGCGTGCGCGTTCCTGTTCCTCCAGCTTCCCGCGGTAGCCCACGGTTCGTCCTGTCCGCCGCCCCCGGCGGTGTCCCACGACCGGTCGGCCGTCGGTGTTCCCGACGCTAGGCGCCGGGTGTGACATCCGACGGCTGGCTACTCGCGGGTGAGGACCAGCTTGCCGAACAGGTCGCCCTCGGCCATGCGCGCGAACGCGTCGCGGGCGTCCTCCATCGGGTAGGTGTCGTCGACCAGCGGGCGCACGCCCGTGGCCTGGCACAACGACACCAACCGGGCGAGCTCGTCCCGCGTCCCCATGGTGGACCCGACGACCGACAGCTGCTTGTAGAACACGCGCTGCAGCTCGGCGGGTGGGTTCGGGCCCGAGGTCGACCCGGCCACGACGATCACGCCGCCGGCGTTCAGTGACCGCAGGGAGTGGCCCCAGGTGGCCTCGCCGACCGTCTCCATCACGGCGTCCACCCGCTGTGGCAGGCGCTCCCCCGAGGGCACGGTCTCGTGGGCGCCGAGGTCGGACACGCGGGCGAGCTTGTCCTCGTCGCGCGAGGTCACGGTGACGTGCAGCCCGGCCGCGCGGCCCAGCAGCACGAGCGCCGTCGACACGCCACCGCCGGCGCCCTGCACGAGCACCCGGTCCCCCGGCCGCAGGCGGCCACGGGTGAACAGCAT
>CAZDIF010000368.1:0-3264 GCA_964505365.1 uncultured Actinomycetota bacterium | reverse complement strand
TCGCCGGTGAGCGTCTCCTCCGTCTCGTCGACGGTGTCCTCGACCGTCTGGACGACGGTGTCGGTGGTCTCGGTGACGTCGTCCACGCTCTGGGCGGCGGCGGGCAGTGCCACCAGGCCGGCGGCGAGCGTGGCTGCGAGGAGGGTCGTCAGGCGGCGGCGTGCCATGATGGGCTCCCTGGGGTCGATCCGGTCCCGGTCAGTCTCCCCCTCCAACGAACGACCGCGACAGGGGTTACGGGTCGTCACACGGTTGGCCGGATCCCCGGACTGGCATACCGTTCGGTACCCGTCTCCCCTCCCACTGGTTCGTCGGTGCAGGGCCTCCTCCGACTCGTCGCTCGCCTCACCACCCGATGGTGGTGGGCGGTGCTCGCGGTGTGGCTGGCCGCCACCGGGATCCTCCTGGCCGTGGCGCCGCCGTTCCAGACCGTCGCGACCTACGACGCATCGGCGTTCCTGTCGGACACCGCCGAGCCGGTCGTCGGCGGGGAGCTGCTCGAGGCGGCCTGGCCCGACGACGACTTCAGCAACAACGCCGCCATCGTGCTGGCGCGCGACGACGGCGAGCTGACCGACGCCGACCGGCGGGCCGCCACCGACCTCGTCGCGTGGCTGCGGTCGGACGAGGCACCGGACGTGTTCGGCGACGTCACGACCCACCTCGACGAGCCGCGCCTCGAGGACACCCTCCTCTCCGACGACGGCCAGGCGATGTTCGTCCTGGTCGGGCTCGAGGTGTCGTCCTACTCGCCGTCGGCCAACGAGGCGATCGAGCAGCTGCGGGCCCACGTGGCCGCCGCCGACACGCCGGCCGGGCTGGAGGTGCTGGTCGGCGGCACCGCCGGCATCGCCGCCGACGAGAGCCAGGCCATCGACACGAGCGTCCGCCGGACGCACCTGATCACGATCCTGCTGGTGGTGGCGATCCTGCTCTGGGTGTACCGCTCGCCGATCGCGCCGCTGGTCCCGCTGGCGACCATCGGCGCCGCCTTCGCGGTCTCCATCTCGGTGGTGTCGCTGCTGGCGCAGCAGGGCATGCAGGTGTTCTCCCTGTTCGAGAACTTCTCGATCGTCATCGTGTTCGGCGCCGGGACCGACTACTGCCTGTTCCTGATCTCCCGCTACCACGAGGAGCTGGACCTCGGCCATCGGGCCGGGCTGGACCGGTCGAACGCGCTGCGCCGGGGGACCCTGACCGTGACCCTCGTCGTGCTGGTCGCGGTGCTGGGATCCTCGGCCCTGACGACGATCGCGGGCTTCACGGCCATGTCGGTCGCCGAGTTCGGGATGTACCGGTCGATGGGGCCGGCCATGGCGATCGCCGTGGCGATCACGCTGCTGGCGGCGCTGACGCTGGCCCCGGCACTCATGCGGCTGTTCGGCCGCCACCTGTTCTGGCCCGGCGGCGGCACGGTGGCCCCCCACGGGGCGGACGACGTCCCGCTGGTGGTCCGCCACGGCGAGCCCGTCGGCTCCTCCACGGACGCCGCTGACCGGGAGCCGGTGCCGTGAGCGCCGAGGGGATCTGGGTCCGCATCGCCCGGCTGGTGAACCAGCACCCGGTCCGGGTCTTCACCGCGTCGGCGGTGGCCATCCTGCTGCCCGCCCTGGCGGCACCCACCGTGGCGCTGTCCTACGACACCCTGTCGGAGCTGCCCGACGACAGCGAGTCGGTCCGCAGCTTCGAGGTCCTCGCCGACCACTTCCCGCCCGGCGAGCTGTCCCCGGTCCTCATCGTCGTCGAGGACGACGACGCGGTGACACGCCCCGCCAGCATGCGGGCGCTGGGCGACCTGTCGAAGAACCTCCGGCGCCTGCCGTCCGTCGCCTCTGTACGGTCCGTGGCCATGCCGACGAACGGGGAGGCTCCCGAGCGCGAGGAGCCGCAGTCGGCCGAGCTCGACCGGCTCGAGTCGTTCGACGAGGAACTGGCGCGCGCAGCGGATGGAGCGCGGCGGCTCGAGGACGGCCTGCGGCGGCTCGTCGACGGCCTCGCCCGGGTCGACCGCGAGCTGCCCGCGCTGGACGAGGGGCTGGCCGAGGCGCGCGGCGGCGTCGGGCAGCTGCTCGACGGGGTCCGGCAGGCGCGCGACGGGGCGAGCCAACTCGCCGATGGCGCCCGCCGGCTGCAGGACGGGATCGTGGAGGCACGCGACGGCGCGGCCCGCCTCCGCGACGACGTGGCCATCCCCGCGGAGGCGTCGATCCGGGCGGCGTGGGACACGCTCACGGAGGACTTCACCGTCGGCCGCGCGGACCCGGCCTACGCGGACGCGCTGGAGCAGGTCGGCGAGACCTACGGCCGCCTGACCGGCGAGGACCCCCGCACCGGTGGGCCGGTGGAGGCCGGCTACGACGGCCTGGCGGCGGCGCTGGACGAGCTGGCCACGGGCCTCGACGAGGCGGTTGGCGGCGCCGGTCGGCTGGCCGACGGTGCCACCGAGCTGCAGGACGGCCTCGGCCGCGTGGAGCAGGGCCTCGTGGCACTGCGGGACGGGCTCGACGAGGCCGCCCCCGGCGTGGACGAGCTGCGCGACGGGATCGACCGGCTCCTGTCGGGCGCCCGCCGCCTGCAGGACGGCGCCGACCAGCTCGCGACTCGCCTGCAGGAGGGCGCCACGGAGGTCGAGGAGGCCGACCTCGGCAGCCTGGTGTCGACGCTGGCCGGCCGGGGCGACGAGGCCGAGGAGGCCGGGCCGTTCGTCGTCACGGCCGGGCTCCTCGACGCCGTCCCGGACCTGCGCGAGGACCTCGGCCTCTTCCTCGCCCGCGACGACACCACGACACGGATCTTCGTCGCACTCGCCACCGACCCCTTCGCCAACGCGTCCGTCGCCGCGATCGACGACATCCGCGAGACCACCGGGCTCAGCCTCCGGAACTCGCCGCTGCAGGACGCCACGGTGCACGTCACCGGCGTGAGCGCCCTCTTCGACGCCGTCGACACCACCGCGTCCGGCGACCTCCCGCTGCTGGTCACGGCGGTCGTGATCGGCGTCTTCCTCGTGCTGGTCCTGCTGCTGCGGGCGCTGGTCGCCCCCGTCTACATGGTGCTGACGGTGCTGCTGTCGTTCGCCGCGGCGCTCGGGCTGACGTCGATGGTGTTCACGGGCCTGCTGGGCCACGAGGCGCTGGCGTGGTGGCTGCCACCCTTCCTGTTCGTCCTGCTCGTCGCGCTCGGCGCCGACTACAACATCTACCTCATGAGCCGGGTCCGCGAGGAGGCCGAGACCAAGCCGACCCGGCGGGCGGTCGCCGACGC
>CAZDIF010000367.1:0-3266 GCA_964505365.1 uncultured Actinomycetota bacterium | reverse complement strand
CCAGTCGGGATGGAAGCCCTGGCGTGGATCCGCGTGCTCGTACAGGTGGCTGCCGTCGAAGTACCCGAGGGCGAACTCGTCGGTCGGGAAGTGTGACGGAACCCAGTCGAGGATGACGCCGATGTCGGCCTGGTGGAGCTGGTCGACCAGCCACATGAAGTCCTGCGGCGTCCCGAACCGCGACGTGGGCGCGAAGTAGCCGGTGGTCTGGTACCCCCACGAGCCGTAGAAGGGGTGCTCCATGACGGGCAGGAACTCGACGTGGGTGAACCCCAGCTCGGTGACGTGCGCGATCAGCAGCTCGGCGAGCTCGCGGTAGCCGAGCAGCTCGTCGGGGTCGTCGGGCGAGCGCCGCCAGCTGCCGAGGTGCACCTCGTAGATCGACATCGGCGCCTCGTGGTGGTTGCGCCCACCGCGGGAGCCCATCCACTCCCGGTCGCCCCAGTCGTACGCGAGGTCCCACACCACCGAGGCCGTCTCCGGCGGCACCTCGGTGTGGAAGGCCAGCGGGTCGGCCTTGTTCACCTCGTGGCCGGGATGGGCCAGGGAGGCGACGTGGTACTTGTAGACCGCGCCGACCTCGAGCCCGGGGACGAACGCCTCCCACACGCCAGAGACGCCCCGCGAGGCCATCGGCGTGGCGCTGCGATCCCAGCCGTTGAAGTCGCCAACGACACTGACCCGCTCGGCGTTGGGCGCCCACACGGCGAACCGGACACCGGCCGCACCGTCCTGCTCGACCAGGTGGGCGCCCAGGCGCTCGTACAGCCGCAGGTGGCTGCCCTCGTTGAACAGGTAGAGGTCGAAGTCGGTGATGCCCGCAGGGGCGTCCTCGTCGGCACGCGACGTGTCCACGGTCGGTCCTCTCCTCAGCCTGCCTCGTCGAGCAGGGCCAGCGCGTCGCGCAGCGGGATCTGCACCCACGTCGGTCGGTTGCCCAGCTCGTACGACAGCTCGTACAGCGTCTTCTCGACGAGGTAGGCGCGCAACAGCGGCTCGAGTTCGTCGTCGGTCTCGGGCAGGAACGCCCCGTCCCGGGCGGTCGACAGGTAGCCGCGCAGGAACGCCGAGGAAACCCATGCGGCCCAGTCGTCGGCCGCCACCGCCGCCCCGTGGGCCTGCTCGTCGGACGCCAGGGACCCACGCTCGTGCAGCTCCAGGAGCGCCGCCCGGGAGGCGTACCGGAACGAGCGCAGCATCCCGGCGACGTCGCGAACCGGCGAGCGCTTGAGCCGACGCTCGCCCAGCGGGGCGGCCGGCTCGCCCTCGAAGTCGATGATCACGAAGTCCCGCCCCGTCCACAGCACCTGCCCCAGGTGGTAGTCGCCGTGCGTCCGGGTGAGGGCGCCGGTCAGCGTCGCGGTCTTGAGCCACTCCAGCGACCCGAGCAGGCCCTCCTCGGCGTCGGCCAGCCGCTGGGCGTCGTCGCGCAGCGCGCCCGGCAGCCCGTCGAGGCCGCGCCGCACGTCCTGCATCGTCCGGCGGACCCGCGTACGCATCGACTGGTAGACGGACCGCAGGTACAGGCCGGTGATCTCCTCCGGGGCGAACGCCGGGTCGTCGGGGTCGGCGGCCAGGGCGACGTGGAGCTGCCCGGTCCGCTCGCCGAGCAACTGGGCGGTCTCCACGTACGGCCCGATCCGCGCGTACACGTCGTCGGGAACCTCGCGGGCGGCCCGGGACAGCAGCGTCCCGCGCGGTCGTGGCCACGACCCGGCCTCTTCGAGGTCCGACAGGGCCTGCTCGAAGAACCGCCGCAGCACCTCGAAGGCCTGCGTCCAGGCGTCGCCCTCGTTCGGGACGAACTCCTGCAGGACGCCGATCGTGCGGGCGGCACCGCGGTCCGGCTCGTAGGTCAGCGATCCGACGTAGCGAGGCACGTGGGGGAATCCGACACGGCCGAGGAACCGGCTGACCTCGAGGTCGGGGTTCTCGCCCTCGTCCGGCCGGCGGACGACCTTCAGCACGTACTGGTCGCCGTACCGGATCGAGGTGTTGGACTGCTCCGCGGACAGCACCACGCCCTCGCCGACGTCGGTCGCGACGCGACTGCCGCCGCTGCGGCTGCCGGCCAGCGCTCCGTGCCGGCCCTTGATCCGACGCCCCCGCCGGATCACGTCCAGCAGCCGGTCCGCCAGCTCGCGGTTCCAGCTGGCGTCGAGGAGCACACCGGACGGGGCGTCGCCCTTCCCCTCGACCCGGGCCAGGGTGGCCTCGGGCAGGTCGCGCTCGACGGTCTCGTCGTGGGGCGCGGGGGCGAACCCCACGGGAAGGACGTACAGCTCGGGATCGCCCTGGGCGTACTCGACCGTGGCCAGCAGCACCTGGCACGCATCGCCGTTGGTGGGCACGGTCACGGCGTCGGTGATGGCGGTGCGCCGGATCGTGCGGTCCTTGCCGCCGAACCACCGGCGACCCGCCAGCACCTGCGGCAGCTGGCGCGCCAGCGCCGTGCCGGCCTCGGTCGACGCCAGTCGCGGCCAGCTGACCGTCGTCGTCACCGTCGGCAGCGGCTCCTCCTCGGCCGGCGGGCGCGACACGTGGCCGGGGAAGGCCCGGATCTCCTCGCGGGCGTGGGCCAGCCCGAACCAGTAGAAGTCATGCGGGCCGAGCGTGAGGAAGTACGGCAGCCGTCCGATCGGGGGGAACGGCGTGTGGCCGAACAGTTCGATCGGCGACAGGCCCTCGAAGGCGGACAGGTCAAGCTCCACCGCCTGGGGGTACCGCGACAGGTTCGCGACCACGAGGACCTGGTCGTCCTCGTGGTTGCGCACGAAGGCCAGCACGCGCGGGTTGTCCGGGTACAGGAACTCGATGTCGCCGCGCCCGAAGACGGGGTGCTGGCGCCGCAGCGCGATGAGCCGTTTCATCCACCACCACAGCGACGCCGGGTTGTTGCGCTGCGCCTCGACGTTGACCGTCTCGTAGTGGTACTCGGGGTCGATGATCACCGGCAGGTACAGCGACTGGGGATTGGCCTGCGAGAACCCGGCGTTGCGGTCGGGGCTCCACTGCATCGGGGTGCGCACGCCGTTGCGGTCACCGAGGTAGTGATTGTCGCCCATCCCGATCTCGTCGCCGTAGTACAGGACGGGCGTGCCGGGCAGGGAGAACAGGAGGCCGTTGAGCAGCTCGATGAGCCGGCGGCTGTTGTCGAGCAGCGGCGCGAGCCGGCGGCGGATCCCGAGGTTGATGCGCATGCGCGGGTCGCGGGCGTACACCCGACGCATGTAGTCGCGTTCCTCGTCGGTGACCATCTCGAGGGT
>CAZDIF010000366.1:0-3281 GCA_964505365.1 uncultured Actinomycetota bacterium | reverse complement strand
GCAAGGTGGGGCAGCGCACCGAGGCGCTCGTGCTGTGCCACCGCACCCTGCAGGTCCGCGACCGCACGATCGACGTCGTCGAGGACCAGGTCCAGCAGGCCCAGGGCGTGCGAGACGCCACCACGGCAGGCCGCCACGCGGCCGGCCACGGCGAGGGACCCGGCGTGGGGTCGCAGCGCCGCTTCCAGCCGCGCTGCCAGCGCCGGCTCCCCCAGCTCCGCCACGGCCTCGGCCAGCAGGCAGGCCTCGACCAGCCAGTGGGCGTCGGGAGGGTCGGCGAGGACCTCGTCGACCAGCTGCGCGGCAGTGGCGCGGCCGTCACCGTCGTCGGCCGCCGTCCGGACGGGCGACGACGTGACCGTCCGCGCTCCGGGATGTCGCAGCGCGAGCGCATCCAACAGCTCCAGGCACCGCCACGCCAGCACCCCGGGGAAGCGCCGCGCCAGGTCCTGCAGGCGGGTGGCGCGGTCGCGTCGTGCCGCAGCATCCAGGTCCCGAAGGTCCGTGATCGCCTCGGCGAAGTACAGGCCGACCGTGAACTCGGCCACGTTCCGCCCCGCGGCGATCGAGGTGGCCCCCAGGGCGTCGGCGTCGTCGAAGCGGCCCTCGAGCAGCGCACGCACCAGCCGGTAGACGTCCGCGTACCACTGGAACGCCGGCAACCCGAGCCGTTCGGCGGCCTCCCACAGCACGGAGAGGGCCGCGTCCATGCCGGTCAGGTCCCCGGTCGCCATGAGGTCCACGACGTGTGCAGCGCGGCCAGCCAGCGCCAGCTCGCTGGCGTGCCCGCGCTCGGCGCGCTCGACGATCTCGCCCGACAGTCGCACCCGCTCGTCGGTGGTCTCCAGCCCGCGGCGGGTGTAGTGGAGGGCGTAGAGGGCGTGGGCGTGGGCGACGTCGTCACCCAGGCGTTCCGCGATGGCGACGGCCTCCTGCACGAGGGCGAGGCTGCGATCGCGATCGACGAGCCAGTACAGCTCCATCGACAGCCGCGCCAGCAGCCGCACGCGCAGCGGGCCGGGGTCGGGATGGTCGGCCAGCGCCTCCTCGAGGCGGGTCACGCGCCTGCGGTCGGACACGCCGAAGGTCATCCCGGACACCGACGCACCGAGCGCCGCCTCGGCCAGGTCGTCCGGGCCGCCGACCGCCCGAGCCAGCCGGATGGCGCTCTCGTAGGCCCCCTGGGCGACCGTGTACGACCCGGTCCGCGACTGCAGGGCCGCCAGGGCGAACGCCAGGCGCAGGCGGTCCTCGTCGGCATGCGGCCCTGTCTCGGCGGTCGCAGTACCGGGTTCCCGGGCGGAGCCAGCGCCGGCGACGTGCTCGGACCGGCGCTCGAGCCCGGCGCGCAGGTCGTCCTCGACTTCACGGAACGCCGCACGCCACTCCTCCCCCGCCTCCATCCGTTGCCGGAGGTCCACGGCCGTCTCCACGGCCCAGCGCAGGTGACGACGGCGGTAGGTTTCGACCTCGCCGCTGGCGACCAGCTTCTCCAGCGCGTAGTCGCGCACGCTGGCCAGCCACGACCAGCGGGTGCCTCGATGACCGTGCTCCGGCGTCAGCAGGCTCTTGTCGGCCAGCCTGCCCACGATGTCGGCGATCGTCGAGGCGTGGCCCTGAGCACGCTCGTCGGGGGCCAGCACCGCCGTCGCCGCACGCAGGTCGAACCCGGTGGTGAAGGGTGCGAGACGGCGCAGGGTGCGTCGTTCCTCGTCGTCGAGCAGGTCGTGGCTCCAGTCAAGCACTGCCCGCAGCGACCGGTGCCGACCGACGTTCCCGGGTGCTCCCTGCAGGAGGCGCAACCGGTCGTCCAGGCCCGCCAGCAGCCCGTCGATGCCGAGTGACGCCGCCCGCGCCGCGGCCAGCTCGATCGCCAGCGGCAGCCCGTCGAGTCGACGGCATGCCTCCTCGACGCGCTGGAGCGGGGCCGTGAACCCCGGTGCGACCGCACGGGTGCGTTCGAGGAACAACCTCGCGGCCTCGGAAGCCGAGGCCGTGTCGGGGTCGCCGGGCCGATCACCACCCTGCTCGGCAGAGTCAGCCGGGTGCACCGACAGCGGCCCGACCGCGAAGACCCGCTCGCCTGCCACACCCAGGCGTTCGCGGCTGGTGGCCAGCACCACCAGGTCGGGGCAGCCGGCCAGCAGCTGACCGACGAGCTCGCCCACCGGCTCGCGGAGCTGCTCGCAGTTGTCGAGCACGAGCAGGAAGCTGCCCCGCCGCAGGTGCTCCACGAGCGTGTCCTGGATCGGCTGGTGGGCCAGCTCGACGGCGCCCACGGCCGTCGCGACGGTCTTCGTCAGCAGGTCGGCGGACACCCCCCTGGAGAGGTCCACGAAGGCGACCCCGAGGTCGAATCCGGGTCCCGCCGCTTCGGCGACGGCGAGGGCCAGCCGAGTCTTGCCGACACCACCCGTGCCCACGATGCTCACCATGCGTGCCTCGGCCAGCATCTGGCCCAGCGCGGCGAGCTCGGACCGCCTCCCGACGAAACTGGTCAGCGGGCGGGGCAGCGTCCGGGCCCGCACTTCCTGCGTAGGAGTCGGGATGGGGCCGACGTCGTCGCCGACGGCCAGGACCACGGTCCGGTCGTCGAGCTCACGGCGGAGGATCTGGCCGTGCAGGCGCTGCAGGGTCGGCCCGGGGTCCACCCCGAGCTCGTCGCTCAGCCGGTCCCGGACGCGCTGGTAGGCCACGAGCGCCTCGGCCTCCCGGCCGGCCTGGTACAGCGCGACCATCAGCAGTGCCCACAGCTGCTCGCGCAACGGATGGTCGGCGAGGAGCTCCTTCAGCTCGGCGATGACCGGGGCATGGGCGCCGGTGGCCAGCCGCAGCTGCATGCGCAGCGTGTGCGCCTCGAGCCGCCGCTCCTCGAGCCGTGTGCGCTCGGCCACGAGGAGCGACACGTCGGCGAGGTCGCCGAAGGGACGGCCCCGCCACAGCGACAGGCCCTCGTCGATGGCGACGCGAGCCGCGTCGACGTCGCCGTTGGACGCCAGGGACCGTGCTCGCTCGAGGGCGTGCTCGAACCGTCCCGTGTCGAGCTGGTCGGGCGCCAGGTCCAGCCGCCAACCGCCCTCGACGGTCCGGATGGGCCCATCGCGGTCCGCCCCCTGGCCCAGCGCGGCCCGCAGGCGCGACACCAGGGACTGCAGGAGACGGTGCGCGTTGTCCGGCGGGCGCCCGTCCCACAGGGCATCGGCGAGGGCCGCGGCGTCGTGGCCCCGGCCGACCGGGGCGCAGAGCACGGCGAGCAGCAGTCGCTGCTGCGGCGGCGGCCG
>CAZDIF010000365.1:0-3284 GCA_964505365.1 uncultured Actinomycetota bacterium | reverse complement strand
TCGAGCTGCCCGTCGACGCCCACCTGCCCACGAGCTACGTCGAGGACGAGGCCCAGCGGCTGGAGCTCTACAAGCGCATCGCCGCGATCCGCGACGCGACCGGCGTCAAGCGGGTCGAGGCCGAGCTCGTCGACCGCTTCGGCCGGCTGCCGGACCCGGCGCAGAAGCTGCTCACGCTGGCGGCGCTCAAGGCCGCCGTGCGCCGGTGGGGCCTGACCGAGGTCGTGGTCACGCCGGCCCGCGGGGCGAAGCCGGCCGCGCTGCGGCTGTCGCCCGTGCAGCTGTCCGACTCGCAGCAGGTGGCCCTGCACCGGATCTCCCGGCACGCCACGTCGTCGTCCGAGACCGGGGTCGTGCAGATCCCCCTGCCTCGCCCCGCCCCGGAGGACCTCACGGCCTGGGTCGCGAGCGTCCTGCGCAGCCTCTTCGCGAGGAAGCGCTGACCCACGAAGCCGACCCGGCGCCGGCCGTCGGCATGCTGGTCGGTGCTGGCTGACAACTGCGAACGGTTCGCGATAGGCTCCAGTTGCGAACGGTTCGCAACAAGCGCTGCGAGGTGGTGAGGCATGCACGCACCGGACGGGTTCCTGACGGCCGGGACCGCCGTGGGCACGGGACTGGTCAGCGCCGGTGCGGTCGGCGCGGCGCTGCGGCAGTCGCGTGACGTGCTCAAGGACGCCCAGGTGCCGCTGGCGGGGCTGGCCGGCGCCTACGTCTTCGCCGCGCAGATGTTCAACTTCCCCGTCGCGGCCGGCACCACCGGGCACCTGCTCGGCGGGGCGCTGGCCGCGATCCTGCTCGGCCCGGCCGTGGGCATGCTGGTGGTCACGGTCGTGGTGGTGCTGCAGGCGCTGCTGTTCGCCGACGGCGGGATCACCGCCCTGGGCTACAACGTGCTGAACATGGCCGTGGTCACCTCGCTGGGCGGCTGGGCGGTGTTCCGTGGGCTGCGGTCGGTCCTCCCGGCGACGCGCACGGCCGTCGCGGCGGCGGCCGGCGTCGCAGCGTTCGCCAGCGTGGTGCTGTCCTCGATGGCGTTCTCGATCGAGTGGCTGTTCGGCGCCTCGGCCCCGGTCCCGTTCGACCGGGTCTTCGGCGCGATGGTCGGCGTCCACGCCCTGATCGGCGTGGGCGAGGGCGTCATCACGGCCCTGACGCTGTCCGCCGTGCTGGCGGCCCGGCCCGACCTCGTGGTCGGCGCCGACGGCCTCGATACGGACACGGCGCCGCGCACCCGGCTGAACCGGTTCCTCGTGGCCGGGGCCCTCGTGACCCTGCTGGTGGCCGGGGTGGTCAGCCAGTTCGCCGGTGCCGCCCCGGACGGCCTCGAGCGGGTCGCCGAGGACACCGGGTTCCTGCAGGCCGCGGGCGAGCACGCCCTCGCCAGCTCGGTCTTCGCCGACTACGCCACGCGCGGCGTCGCGGACGAGCAGACGAGCCTCGCCATCGCCGGGGTCACCGGCAGCCTGCTGACCGTCGTGGTCGGCAGCGGGCTGGTCCTCGCCGTCCGGCGCCGACCCCGCGCACCGGCGTAGCCCGCCATGGGCGCCGGGCACGCGCACGCGCTGTACGTCCACGGGCACACGTGGATCCACCGGCTGGCGCCCCAGGTCAAGGTCGCGGCGACCGTGGCGTTCGTGCTGGCGGTGGCCCTGACGCCGCGCGACGTGCTGTGGCCGTACGCGGTGCAGGCGGCCGCCCTCGCCGGGGTGGTCACCGCGGCACGCCTGCGCCCGGGGTTCGTTGCCGCGCGGACCACGGTCGTCCTGCCGTTCCTGCTGTTCGCGGCGGTCGTGCCGTTCGTGTCGACGGGGGAGCAGGTGGAGGTCGTGGGCGTCGCCGTCTCCGCCGAGGGACTGCAGAGCGCCGTGCACATCGCCGCCCGGGCGCTGCTCGGCGTCACCGCGTCGATCGTGCTCGCCGCCACGACCGAGCTGCCCCGTATCCTCGCCGGGCTCGAGCGGCTGCACGCCCCGCGGGTGCTGGTCCAGATCGCCGGGTTCATGCTCCGCTACCTCGAGGTCGTCGCCGGCGAGCTCCGCCGCATGCGCCGGTCGATGACCGCCCGGGGGTACGACCCCCGCTGGCTGCATCAGGCACGGCCGCTGGCGACGGCGTCGGGGGCGCTGTTCGTCCGCAGCTTCGAGCGGGGCGAACGCATCCACCGCGCCATGCTGGCCCGCGGCTACGCCGGCACCATGCCCCGGCTGCACGACGACGTGGCCACGGCGGCGGACTGGGCGCGAGCCCTCGTCCCGGCCGCCGTCGCCGGGGCCGCCTCGCTGACGGGATGGCTGCTGTGACGACCTCCTCCCCGCCACCCGCCGCGCCCCCTCCGCCGGCCCTGTCGTCCCGCGGCCTGACCTTCCGCTACCCGGACGGCCACGAGGCGCTGTCCGGGTTCGACCTCGACGTCCAGCCCGGCGAACGCGTCGCGGTCCTCGGCCCCAACGGTGCCGGCAAGACCACGTTCGCGCTGCACACCAACGGCCTGTACACGCCGGCCGCCGGGACGGTGGCGGTGGACGGCCTGCCCGTGGTGGACGAGCACCTCGCCACCATCCGGCACCGCGTCGGACTGGTGTTCCAGGACCCCGACGACCAGCTGTTCCTCGGCACCGTGTACGAGGACGTGGCGTTCGGGCCCGCCAACGCCGGGCTGCGGGGCGCCGAGCTCGAGGCCGTGGTCGACCGTGCACTCGACGCCGTGGGGATGCTGCACACGAAGGCCAAGGCCCCCCACCACCTGTCCGGCGGGGAACGACGGCGGGTGGCGATCGCCACCGTGCTGTCGATGTCGCCCAGCCTGCTCGTGCTGGACGAGCCGACCTCCCACCTCGACCCGATGGCACAGCGTGAGCTCACCGACCTGCTCCTCGGGCTGGAGGTCACCCAGGTCGTGGTGACCCACGACCTGCCCTTCGCCCTCGAGCTGTGCTCGCGCGCGGTCGTCGTCGACGACGGCCGGGTGGTGGCGGACGGCCCCACGGCCGACCTGCTCGCGGACACCGACCTGCTGGCGGCCCACCGGCTGGTGCTGCCCTACGGATTCGACCCGCGCCACGTGGGGAGCCCCACGCGCTGACCCACGTGGCCCTCGGTGACCGCGTCGATGCGGTCGCCCAGCCAGTTCAGCAGGGACGTCTGGCCCACGGTCTGCAGCACCATCCACAGCACCACCAGCCCGACGAGCACGAACCCGGCGATCTTCAGGCCGCGCAGGACCCGGTCGCCGTACTGGCTGACGATGGGCTCGAACTGCCGCCTGGCGTCCCGGGCGCGGT
>CAZDIF010000364.1:0-3286 GCA_964505365.1 uncultured Actinomycetota bacterium | reverse complement strand
TCCGCGCCACCCGTGGGCATGGCCGGCACCGCGATCTCGGTCGTGTCCAGTGGATCCCGCTCGTCCGACTCCAGCTCGCCCGACAGCGCGGCCGCCGACGGCTGTTCCTCGTCCTCTTCCGGCGCCGTGTCCCACGCGGCCTCGCCGGCGTCCTCGTCCTCGTCGAACACGACCGGCTCGGCCCCGGCGTGGGTCGCGGCCACCGTCTCCGACGGCACGTCCGGCACCACCAGCGAGCCGTCGTCCTCCTCGTCACCACCGCCGTCGGCGTCCGCGTCGAACGAGTACGCGGCGGCGGCCGGCTGGTCCTCGTCGTCGGGCTCGCCCACCAGCGCCTCGGGACCGACCGGGCCGCCGCGGACCACCTCGCCCTCGAGCAGGACGTCGTCGTCGGCCTCGACGTCCGACACCGGACCCGGCGAGGGCGTCGACCGCGGCACGACCATGACGTCGCCGCTGCTGCCGTCGTCGTAGGACCACTCCTCGGCGTCGATGGCCGCGGCCACGGGCTCTTCCTCGGCCACGGGCTCGGGCTCCTCTGCGGCGGGGGCCCGGTCGTCCTCGCGGGCCTCCAGCGCCTCGGGGTCGATCAGCACCAGCTCGCTGGTCACCGGCGCGGCGTCCATGGCGTCGAGGCTGGCGATCAGGTCCACCCGCTCGGTGCGGTCGACCTCGACCATCACGAACGTGACGTCGAACGCCTCGACGGCCTTCAGGACGCCCGGCTCGGCCAGCGGCGGCATCGCGGCGACCAGCACCTCGAGGTCCGACGGCATCGACTCGACGAACCGTGGCAGGTCCCGGATCGCCGTCGCGGGGTCCGACCCGACGGCCAGGCGGGCGAGGTAGAGCTCCTGCTCGAAGCGCACCACCTCCGACAGCTGGCGCCGGCCGGCGACCACGTCCGACAGCCCACCGGCGGGGGTGCTGCCCCGGGACAGGTCGGTCAGCAGCACCCGGCGGCCGGTGCGTGCGAGCGCCTCGGCCAGGGCCGCCGCCCGGGGGCCCGGCACCGCCGCCGTCCGGGACGCCGGCGTCAGCGCGATCCGCACCGGCTGGTCCGACGAGGCATGCCGCGCCACCGCGGCCAGCAGCGGGCCCACGTCGTCCGGGATCCGGCCGACGCGCACGTCCACCTTCCCGCCGGCGGCGGTCACGTGCCGGCCACCCCGCACCACGAGGTCGGAGGCGTCCAGCGCCAGCGCCGCCGCCACCGCCAGCAGCGCACCGGCGATGCCCACGGCGGTGCCGACCAGCGGGCGCGGCGGCAGGATCGACGGAGCCGCCAGCGACACCATCGCCCCGACCAGCACGATCCCCACGGCCACGGCGATCGCCAGCCGACGCCGCGCCGAGAGCACGTCGACGGCCTCGGCCAGCCAGTCCGGCAGCTGGGTCCG
This sequence comes from uncultured Actinomycetota bacterium, assembly GCA_964505365.1. GTDB lineage: Bacteria > Actinomycetota > Nitriliruptoria > Nitriliruptorales > Nitriliruptoraceae > CAWCLK01. Next base: position 1,886 of record CAZDIF010000364.1, on the reverse strand, counting down.
GTCGGAGGAGGAGGTCGGTGGGGCCATGTCGTCCGAGCCTACCCACGGCCGTCAGGGCGACCGTGGAACCCCCGCTGGCCGCTCGGACACCCGCACGGCCGCCGCACCGGCCGAACCGGGTCGCGCCGGTCAGCGGGCCAGGTCCGGCGGGTTGAGGGCCGCCTCCAGCCGCTGGATGGCCCCCACGACCGCCGTGGCCGCGGTCGTGGCGTCGGCCAGCGCCGGGCACCCCTCGGCGGTGATCCGGTCGTCCAGCCGCACCGGCTGGTCGTCGTCGACACCGAACAGGGCGTCGGCCAACTCGCTCCGCCGTTCGTCGAACGCGGTGCCCTCTCCGGCGCGGGCAAGCCCCGCCAGCTCCCGCGACGCCTGGGCCACCGCGGTGGCGGCGTCGACCACCTCCTCGACCGCGGCCGGGCAGCCGGGCGGGGCCGCGTCCGGGTCGTCGAGGTCGTCCGCGATGCCGGCGGCGGTGGCGGCCGCTTCGTCCAGGCGGGCCCCGACCTGCGAGCGCGATCCGCGCTCCTGCCATCGCTCGACGATGTCCCGCAGCCGGGCGATGGCGTCGGCGGTCACCTCCACCACCGTGGCGACCCGGGCCGCGTGCTCGCCGAGGTCGTCCGCGGCCGCCACCGCGTCGTCCAGCGCCGCGGCCGCCTCGTCGACGTCGGACGTGGGGGTCGGCAGGTCGACCGCGGCCACCTCGTCACGGGCCTCGGCGAGGGCGTCGAGGGCGTCGCGCAGCTCGGCGGCATCCTGGGCAGTGCGCCGCTGCACTGCGTCGTCGAGCCGGTCGGCGACGGTCGCCGCGGCCGTGCCCAGCCGCTGCATCGGGGCGACCACCACGTCGCGGGCGGCCCGGATCGCCTCGACCCGGCTGGCCCGGTCCGCCGAGGCCCCGGCGCCGGGTTCCGCTCCCGTGTCCGTGCAGGCAGCCAGGGCCACCGTGCCGACGAGCACGGTGGCCGCGAGCCTGCCTCGGAGGAGCGTCACGATGCCCCAGCCTACGAAGCCGCCGGGCGTAGGCTCGTGCCCGTCCGCGTGCCCACCGTCTCCGCCGAGCCCCCGTTGCCCCGAGCCTCCACCCCGCCGGCCGCGCGGTGGGCCCTGCGTGCGGCGTTCGTGGTGGCCGTCGTGGTGGTCCTCGCCGTCGGCTCCTGCGGTGGGGACCCGGCCCGGGCCGCCGAGGCGGTCGAGGACCCGCCCCTCGTTGTGGACGGTGCCGACGCGGACGGGACCGTGTCGCTGGAGCCGGGCGTCCAGCACGTCGCCGACGGCCCCGCCGCCTGGGTGCTGGCCAACGGCGGTGAGGACCCGTTGACGTTCGCCCTGCACGTCGCCGAGGTCGAGGTCGGGGGCGACGGCGCGCTGCAGGTGGGCGAGGAGCTCGCCGACCGGTCGCTGGGCGCCGATGAGGTCCACCTCGCCCCCGGCGAGGCGGCACGCCTGCGGCTGCACCCCGACCCGGACGGCGGAACGGAGGTGCTGGCCGTGGTCGCCGAGACCGTCGACGCCGACCCGCCCACCCGGCTGTGGGCGGTCGCCCAGCTGGGCCCGCCGGTGGACGTGACCGCCGCCTTCGCCGAGTCCGACGGCCGCGACGGTGCGACCACCGTGCGGATCGACAGCGATGAGCCGACGCTGGTCTCCCTCGCCGCCCGGGTGACCGTGTGGCCCGGCGTGGTCCGCGACGAGGTCGTCCGCGACGCCGTGTTCGTCCCCGCCGGTGGCCGCGAGGTCGACCTCCCCCTCGGCGGGGCCGCCCTGGGCCGAGTGACCGTGGAGGTGGCCGTCTCCGGGACCGACGGCCCCGTGTCCACGACCACGTGGTGGTGGCCCCTGTGGCTGGTCGCCACCCTCGCCGCGCTCCTGCTGGCCGTCACCGC
>CAZDIF010000363.1:0-3286 GCA_964505365.1 uncultured Actinomycetota bacterium | reverse complement strand
CCGTGCCCGCATCTGGGACCACCACGAGGCCCAGGACGTCACCTCCGACGTCTTCCTCCGCGCATGGCGGTCCTGGGACCGCTACGACCCGGATCGGGGGCCCGTGGAGCCGTGGCTGTTCACGATCGCCCACCGCACGGTCACCGACCGGCTGCGTCGACGCGCCCCTGACGAGCCGGTGGATGCGACCAGCGCCCCCGAGGCGGCGCCGACGCTGTCCCCCGAGCAGGAGGTGCTCCGCGACGAACTGCTCGCACAACTCGCCCACGCCCTCGAGGGCCTGCGGCCCGAGGCACGGGACGGGCTGGCGCTGCGCTTCGCTGCCCGGCTGTCCACGGACCACGTCGCCGCCGTCCTCGGGATCTCCGTGAGTGCGGCCAAGATGATGCTGCACCGCGCCATCCACCGACTCGCCACCGAGGTGGAGGCGCCGGCGCCGGAGAGCCAGGAACCCGCCGACCTGGAGGTCATCATCGACGACGTCCTGGCGCGCGGGCACGCGACGATGGACACCAGCGACCTGCACGGACTCCTGGTCCATCTGGCGGCACTGCAGTCACCGCCCACCCCGGAGGAGCTCCCACACGAGGTGGCCCGCTGCATCGAATGCGCCGCCACGGAGGAGACCACGGACGATCGCACGGCAGATGATCCCACGTCGCCGGGTACCTCGGCCCGAGCGGCCCGGGCCGGCGGTGGTGCGGCGGCCCTGCTGTCCCTGGGGGGTGTGTGTCTGGCGTGCACGGTCCCCGCACTGTCCACGGTGTTCTCGGCGCTCGGGATCGCGATCGCCGGCGGCGCCATCCACTGGGTCGGGCTGGCTGCAGTGCCGCTGGTGCTCTGGCTGGTCCACCGCGGTGGGCGACGCCACGGCCACGACCGCGGCTACCGGTGGGCCCGCGCCGGGGCGATCATGATGGCCGTGCACGCCATCCTGCACGTCCTGGTCGTGACCGGCGTGACCCTCCCTGCCTGGGGGTGGACCCCGCTCGTGGTCACGGGCTGGACCGGGACCATCCCGGGCGTGACCCTCCCTGAGTGGGTGTGGACCCTCTTCGCCGTCACGGACTGGGTCGGGACCCCCCTGCTCGTGCTGGGTGCCAGCCTCAACCTGGTGGACATGCACCGCTGGCGTCGCTCTCAGGTCCAGGGCCTTCACCAGTTGCTGGCGACGCGATGACGACACGAACCGTCCTGATGGCAGTGACGGTGACCAACGTGGCTGCCGCCGGACGATGGCACAGCGGAGGTGCGCCTGCACGCCCCGCCTCCATTGGCCACGCCCCTTCAGGTGCACCGTGGCGAGGAGGGGAACGTGTACGCCACAGACGGGGGACACGACGATCATGTCCGCCGACCGGCCGAGGTGGACGTGGCCGTCCCCCGCCTGGACCTGGCGGCCGCACGCCAGCCCGCCCACGCACCGGACGGGCACCTGGCGCCGGACTGCATCGTCTGTGGTGACCGCCACCCGAGGAGCCTGCAGGTCCAACCGCGACCCGTGGTCGACGCACGGCTGTTGGCCTGCGAGTGGGTGCCGCCGTACTGGGTTGCGGGCGAGGAGCTGGCCGAGCACTCCTCACCGGGACCTGCCACGCTGGTGGTGCTGCGTGGCCGGGCCGAGCTGCGGTGGGAGGACCGCCGAGGTCGTGCCCGCTGGCCACTGGGCGACGATCTGCGCACGTCGCATGCCTTGCGTGCCGACGAGGACGCAGTCATCCTGCTGATCGTGGCGCGCGAGGCGTAGCGTACGGACTGGCCCTGGGCTACTACGGGGTGGACCACCGCACCGAACCCCGCAAGCCCTGGTACGGCCGGTGAGGGTTGCCCGGGTGCCCGCGACGGGCCGTTCGGCCCTTCGCGGCGGGCCCGAAGGCCTCTGGCCGGTGGGCCCGTGGCGTCCCATGGTGGGTCTCACGACACCGCGTGACAGGGAGGCCTGTGGCTGCTGACATCGACGGAGCTGATGGCGTTCTGGATCGCCGGACCCTTCGGGGCGGGGCGACGTTGACCCTGCGGGTGGCCAACGTGGGGGATCTCGGGGGTGTGCGTCGGTTGTACGAGGGCCTGTCGATCGAGGATCGTCACCGCCGGTTCCACGCCAGTGTCCCGGGCGACCGCGTCCTGGCACGATGGCTCACCTGTGACGACACGGGGATGGCCGTGGTGGTGGAGGCCGACATCCCCGGCGCCCGTCGTGAGATCGTCGCCGAGGCTGGGTTCCGCCGTGCCGATGACGGTGAGGCCGAGTTCGCCATCACGGTCGATCCGTGCTGGCGTGGTGGCCTCGGCATCTGGGTGTTGGAGCACCTGCAAGGGCTCGCCCGCGAGCGTGGGTTCGACCATCTCGCTGCCCACGTGTTCGCGGACAACCAGCCGATGCGTGGGCTGTTGGAGCGTCTCGGTTATGCGACCATCGACCGTCCCGACCGCGAGAGCATGCGTGCCCTCGTCGGCACCGACGACACCATCCCGGGGTGGCTCGACGCGACCCGACCGCGTGTGCTGGTCGAGTCCGACGGTGGCCACTGGTTCGCCGAGCAGGCCCTCCGGGACGCCGGGTACGACGTCGCCGTCTGCCCGGGGCCTCGTGGACGTCGCTCCCCGTGCCCGCTGCTGGAGGGCCGGGACTGCCGGCTGGCCGGTGGGGCGGACCTGATCATCACGGCCCTGCGCGGCCCGGAGGGACGACAGCTCCAGAGAGCCCACGATCGACAGCCGGGGTCCGCACAGCGACTTGATGGGGCGTCGGTACCGACGACCGGCAGCGGCGCCGCGGCCGTGGAGGCGGTGCGAGCCCTTCTCCCCACGGCAGATCGACGACCGCCGGACAGGACCGCTGAGCAGCGGTGAGGCCCGGAGTCGGGTTCGGCATGCACAAAATGTTTAGTGCTACACTAAGCATCATGCAGCTCGAACTGGGCCGACGGGCCGACTACGCGATCCGGGCGACGGTGGATCTCGCACGCCACTACGACCACGCCGTGCGGCGCAAGGCGCGTGAGATCGCCGAGGAGATGGACATCCCCAGGACCTACGTGCCCCAGATCCTGGCCGAGCTCGTGCGGGCGGGATTCGCAGTCTCGGTGGCTGGTCCGTCCGGCGGCTACGTGCTTGCCCGGCCTCCCGAGGAGATCAGCCTGCTCGCCGTGGTGCGTGTGGCCGACGGGGAACCGGTATCGCGCGAGTGCGTCCTGCGGGGCGGGCCGTGCCGGTGGGAGGACATCTGTGCCGTGCACGTGCCGTGGTTCGAGGCGCAGCAGGCGCTGATCCAACAGCTGGACGA
>CAZDIF010000362.1:0-3289 GCA_964505365.1 uncultured Actinomycetota bacterium | reverse complement strand
CCGTCCATGCCCGTGGCGCTGGTGTCTGCCGCCCGCCGGCTGCGAGCCGGCTGATGGTCACGCAATCCCGGCCGAGCCCGTCTCCGGGTGCCATCCTTGGGGACGTCCGGTCGCTGCACGAACGGAGGTCCGGTGCCGCCTGACCACGACGCGCCCCACCTCGGGTTCGGGGGACCCCCGGCCACGCCCGGCACCGTCCACCTGGTCGGCGCCGGCCCGGGCGACCTGGGACTGCTGACGCTCCGGGCGGCGCGGCTGCTGTCGACCTGCGACATGGTCGCCTACGACCGGCTCGCCCCCCAGGAGGCTCTGGCGCTCGTGCCCGAGGACGCGGAACGGGTCTGCGTCGGCAAGCGGTCCGGCGAGGCCGGCGTCAGTCGCGCCGAGGTCGACCAGCTGCTGCGCAGCCGTGCGCTGGACGGCCGTGCGGTGGTCCGCTTCAAGGGCGGCGACCCGTTCGTGTTCGGGCGTGGTGGCGAGGAGGCGATCGCCTGCCGGGCCGTCGGGATCCCCGTCGAGGTGGTCCACGGCGTCACCTCAGCAGTGGCCGTCCCGGGCGCGGCCGGCATCCCGTTGACGCACCGCACCGTGGCGGCCGGGTTTGCCGTCGTGACCGGCCACGAGGACCCGGCCAAGCACGCCCCGCAGGTCGACCTCGCCGAGCTCGCGCGGTTCACCGGCACGCTGGTGGTGATGATGGGCGTGCGTCGACTGCCGGCCCTGGTCGAGGACCTGCGCCGGGCGGGCCGCACCGCGGACACCCCCGTCGCGCTCGTCGAGTGGGGGACCACCCCGCGGCAGCGAACGGTGACCGGCACCCTCGACACCATCGTCGACCGGGTGGCAGCGGCTGGCCTCAGCAAGCCGACCGTGATCGTCGTCGGCGACGTCGTCTCGCTGCGCGAGCAGGTGGGGGGCCGGCCCGAGGCCGACCCCGTCCCGACCGCCGAGCCACCGCCCGAGCGCGAGCCCGGGCCCGGTCGCCTGGTCGCGGTGGGCCTCGGGCCGGGCGACCCGGACCTGCTGACGATCCGCGGACGCGAGACGCTGCGGGCCGCCGACCTGCTGGTGGTGTCCGTCGCCGCCAACGACGAGCTCGGCGACGCCGAACGCGTGGTCGCGGCACACGGGCCCCATCGCGGTCGCATCCACCGGATGGTCGTCCCGGGGGACGAGGACACGTGGGACGCAGCGGCCGCCGACGTCATCGACGCCGTCGCGGCCGGACGCGTCGTGGCCCTCGCGGCCACCGGGGACCCGGACGTCGCCCTGGCGCCACTCGCCGCCGTGGTGCGACGGCACGTCCCCGAGGCCCTCGTCGAGACGGTCCCCGGTGTCGGTGCCCCCTGAGGCCGGCCGGGTCAGCGGACCACGAGTGCCGTGAGCGCAACCAGCAGCAGGCCCCACGCGAGTGCCGCCAGCACGCGGAAGGCCATCGTGTGCCGACGCGTGGCGATCTCCGCGACGTGATCGGCCACGGTCCGCGTCAGTTCGAGGTCGAGCTGCGTCACCCCTGCCTCCAGTGCCTCGACGCACCTCCATGGTCGCCCACGGTGGCCCGTACCGCGATCCGCCGACCGCCCCATCGCGGTGACCGCGCAGCGTGCCGGCCGATCGGACGGCGTCGATGGCCCCATCGGGCCGTCGCCGGCCCCCTCCCGTCGTCGGACGGGCGGCACGACGGTGAGCGATGAGTTCCGTGCCGCTGCCGCGTCTGACCTCGTGACAGCGTCGGTGGGTCGTGACAGACTCCACCGGAGAGTTCACCAGCAGGAGGCAGGTGCATGGGTGGTGTGCGAGTCCTCGTGGGGACCGTCAAGGGTGCGTTCGTGCTGACGTCGGACGAGGCCCGTCGGGACTGGCAGGTGGACGGGCCGCACTTCGGCGGCTGGGAGGTCCACCACGTGTCGGCGTCGCCGCTCGACCCGGACGTGCTGTGGGCCGCGGCCGGCCTGGGATGGTTCGGGCAGCAGGTGCACCGGTCCGAGGACGGCGGCCGGACGTGGTCGCCCGTCGGCAACGAGTTCGCCTACGAGGGCGAGGTCGGCACCCACCAGTGGTACGACGGGTCGCTGCGCCCGTGGGAGTTCACCCGCATCTGGCACCTCACCCCGTCGCCGGACGACCGGGACGTGCTGTGGGCCGGCGCCCAGGACGCGGCGCTGTTCCGGTCCGACGACGCCGGCAAGAGCTGGCGCGAGCTGGACGGCCTCCGCCACCACGGCTCCGGGCCCGACTGGCAGCCCGGCGCCGGCGGGCTGTGCCTCCACACCATCGACCTCCACCCCGACGACCCGGACCGGATGCTGGTGGCGATCTCCGCTGCTGGCGTGTTCCGCACCGACGACGGCGGGGTCACCTGGCACGCGTCCAACACCGGGCTGGCCTCCGAGGAGATCCCCGACCCCGAGGCCGACGTCGGCCACTGCGTCCACAAGCTGGCGCGGCACCCCGCCCGGCCCGACACCGTCTTCATGCAGAAGCACTGGGACGTGATGCGCAGCGACGACGGTGGCGTGTCGTGGCATGAGATCAGCGGCGACCTGCCGACCGACTTCGGGTTCGCCGTCGACGTGCACGCCCACGACCCCGACACCGTCTACGTCGTCCCGATCACGTCGGACTCCGAGCACTACCCGCCGGACGGTCGGCTGCGCGTGTACCGCTCGCGGTCCGGCGGTGACGAGTGGGAGCCGCTCACCACGGGACTGCCCCAGGAGAACTGCTGGCACAACGTGCTGCGGGACGCGCTGGCGGTCGACACGCTCGACGAGTGCGGCCTGTACCTGGGCACCACCGGCGGGGACGTGTGGGTGTCGGCCGACGCGGGCGACTCGTGGTCCGCGGCGGTCCACGGGCTGCCGCGGATCCAGTCGGTGGAGGTGCAGACGCTGTGATCCGGGTGCAGCTGCCGGCCCATCTGCGCAACCTCGCCCACGTCACCGGCGAGGTGCAGTTGGCCGTCGACGGCACGCCGACGATCGGCTCGGTGCTGGACGCCCTGGAGGCCACCCACCCGGTGCTGCGGGGTGCGGTGCGTGACCACGGCAGCCTCCAGCGCCGCTCGTTCGTGCGCTACTACGTGCAGCAGCAGGACTGGTCGCACGAACCTGCCGACACGCCGCTGCCCGACGCGATCGTGGCCGGCGACGAACCCTTCCGCATCGTCGGGGCCATGGCGGGCGGGTGACGCCCTCGGTGGCCGGCACGCCGAGTAGCGTGGGCCGGCCATGATCAGCGTCTCGGGCCTGTCCCACACGCACCCGGGCGCCGCCACGGGCTTCCTCGA
>CAZDIF010000361.1:0-3298 GCA_964505365.1 uncultured Actinomycetota bacterium | reverse complement strand
GGGCCGTCGACGTTGATCACGGTCGGGCCACGACCGGTCCGCACACCGATGAGCACCTGCTCCTCGTCGCCGGGGTTGCCCTCCCGGTGCACCGTGTTCGCGGGGACGTGGAAGAACCCGCCGGGCCCGACGTCCACGACCTCCGTGCCGTCGGGACCGCCCTCCAGGCGCAGCCGCCCGGACACGACCCACCCGTAGGTGTCGTGGTCCCCGTGGTGGTGCCATCCGGACACCATCCCGGGCTCGGTCCGGACCGTCACCGCGTGGACGTCCTCGCTGAGCATGGCGCCGCGTCGACGCATCCCCGACGTGTGCCGGCTCTCGTCGGAAACGAGTTCGTCCGGGTCGAGTGCATGGATCCTCGCCATGGTTGGCCTCCCTGCTCGATGACCCCCGTATCCTCGATGCCGACGGTTGCGAAACGGTTGTGATTCGGTGTGCTGAGCCCCGAGACGGACACCGGCCACGCGGAGACGACCTCGCCGCTGCCGCTGCAGGTGCAGGTCCTCGGTCCGCTCGGGGCGCAGCGGGATGGCACGCCGCTCGACCTGCCGGGGCGGCGGGAGCGCCGTGTCCTGGCCGTGCTCGCGCTCCATCCCGGGGAGCGGGTGTCCGTGGCCCGCCTCGTGGAGCTGCTGTGGGCAGACGACCCTCCGCGCACGGCTGCGAAGACCCTGCAGGCCATCGTCTCCCGGATCCGCGCGGCGCTGGGAGGTGACGACGACCTGGTCCCGTGGCAGGAGGATGGCTACGTCCTGCAGGTCCCCGCCGATGCCGTCGACGCGACCCGGTTCCGAACCCTGGCCGCCGAGGGGCGCGAGCTGCTGCGTGCCGACGACCCGCGTGCCGCCGCGGACCGCCTGCGTGCGGCCCTGCGGCTGTGGCGCGCCGACGAGCCGGCGGACCTCGGGGACACGACGGCCGCCGTCGCGGAACGCACCGCCCTGACGGAGGCCCGCCTGCAGGCGCTGGAGGACCGGATCGAGGCCGACCTGGCCCTCGGCCGGCATGCCGGGATCGTCGGCGAACTCGAGGCGCTCGTGGACGCGCATCCGTACCGGGAGCCGTTCCTCCGGCTCCTCGCGGTCGCCCTGTACCGCGCGGGGCGGCAGCCCGACGCGCTGCGGACCATCGACCGTGCCGGCCGACGGTTCGCGGACGACCTCGGCACCGACCCGTCCCCCGCGCTCGTGCACCTGCGCGCACGGATCGACGCGCACGACCCGTCGCTGCGGGCCCCGCCGCGGGCCCCGCGCAGCAACCTCCCGGCCGAGGTCTCCAGCTTCGTGGGGCGCGGAGACGAGCTGGCTGAGGTGGATGCGACGCTGCGGCAGGCGCGCCTCGTGACGCTGACCGGGCCCGGCGGCGTGGGCAAGAGCCGGCTGGCGATGCGCGCGGCCCAGGCGGCCCTGTCACGCCACCCGGGCGGCACCTGGCTGGTCGACCTCGCCACCATCGACGCCCCGGACACCGTCGCCCACGCCACCGCCTCGGCCCTCGGTGTCGAGGACCCGACGGCCATCGGCGTGGCGGCGGCGCTGGGTCCGAAGCGGGCGCTCCTGCTCCTGGACACCTGCGAGCACGTCCTGGATGGCGTCCGCCCCCTCGTGCGGCACCTGCTCCGGGCCTGCCCCGATGTCCGTGTGCTCGCGACCAGCCGGGAACCCCTGGGGCTGGACGGGGAGCACCTCGTCGAGGTGCCACCGCTCGACCCATCCGGTGCGGCCCGCCTGTTCGCCGAGCGGGCCCGGGCCGTCGACCCGGGGTTCACCCTCTCCCCGCGCACCCGCCCCCTCGTCGAGGACATCTGCCGCCGGCTGGACGGGCTGCCGCTGGCCATCGAGCTGGCGGCCGCGCGGATCCGGGCCCTGCCGCTGGAGGGCCTCGCCAACCGGCTCGACCAACGGATGCAGTTGCTGACCTCGCAGCGGTCCGGCCGGCACCGCGGACTCGCCGCCGCCATCGACTGGTCGTACGAGCTGCTCACCGAGACCCAGCGGGCCGTGCTGCGGCGCGCATCGGTGTTCGCGGGGGCGTTCGCGCCGGACACGGCCGCGCGCGTCTGCGATCTGTCCGATGTCCCGGGCGAGGACGTGCTGGCCCACCTGCTCCGGCTGGTGGATCGGTCGATGCTCACGGTCACGTCGGCCGGTCGCTACCGGATGCTGGACACGGTGCGGGCCTTCGGTGCCGAACGGCTCGACGAGGCCGGCGAGCGGGACCGCGTGCAGCAGGCCCACGCCGTCGCGCTCACCGAGCTGGCCGAGCACGTCGGCGAGCAGCTGGTGGGACCGGACGAGGCACGGGCCGTGCAGCGACTCGAGGCCGAACTGGACGACCTGCGCGCCGCCCACGCGTGGGCGTGTGCGACTGGGCACGTGGACCTCGCCCTCCGGCTGCCCTTCGCCCTGCGGTGGTTCGCCTTCACGACGACCCGTACCGAGGTGTACGACTGGGCAACGGTGGCGGCACGGGTCGGCGAGGGCAGTGGCCATCCGCTGCTCGCCGAGGTGATCGGGATGACCGCCCTCGGGGCGTCGTACCAGGCGGACGCCGACCAGACATGGGCGCGGGCAGCGCGAGCCGACGAGGCCGCGCGGGCCGCTGGACAGGCCGGGGCCGTGCTCGCGCTGCTGGCGCGGTCCCGCACCGCGCTGCATCGGGGCCACCTCGATGACGCCGTGCGGCTCGGCCACGAGTTGGTCGAGTTGGACGAACGAGTCGGCGACGGCGTATCCGCCCAGATGTGGCGAGTGGGGCAGCTGCTGGCGCGGTCGTACGCGGGCGAGCGCCAGGACGTCGTCCCCGAGATCACGGCACTGCTCGACGCGGCCCGGGACGACCCCTACCCGTCGATCCGTGCCTGGACGTTGTACGGGCACGGGGAGGTACTCAGCGAGTCCGACCCGGAACAGGCCCTGCAGTCGCTGCGCGAGGCGATCCGGCTGGCCCGGTCGGTCGGCGACCGCATGGTGCTCGGGATCGCCTCCGTCACGGTCGCCTCGATCGCCGGCCGGTTCGGCGACCCGTCCGAGGGGTTCCGGACGATCGATGAGGTGCTGGCCCTGTGGCACGACCGGGGGGCGTGGACCCACCTGTGGACCGCGGTCCGCAACCTGGTCGAGCTGCTGGGGCGGACGGACCGCCTCGCCGCTGCGGTCACGCTCGAACGCGCGGCCGCCGCGTCGTCCACGGCACCGCCGGTCTACGGCGAGCAGGAGGCCCGGCTGCACGACGTGATCGAACAGGCCCGGTCGGACCTGCCGGCCGACGAGTTCGACGAGGCTCGTCGACGGGG
>CAZDIF010000360.1:0-3309 GCA_964505365.1 uncultured Actinomycetota bacterium | reverse complement strand
CGATCGAGAAGTCGGCGCGCCAGCGGCTGCTGCTGATGGACGTCCACGTCGGCGACCAGCTGTTCGCCAAGGTCCCCGCCGACGCGCTCGTCGTCGCGACCACCACCGGGTCGACCGCGTACGCGCTGTCCGCCGGGGGGCCCATCGTGTCGCCCCGGGTGTCGGCCACGCTGGTGGTGCCGGTCGCCCCACACACCCTGTTCGACCGCACGCTCGTGTGCGGCCAGGACGAGCACGTGCGGATCGACCTGCCCGACGACCAGCCGGCCGCCGTCGTGTCCTGTGACGGCCGCGAGCCGACGATCGTGCCGGCCGGCGGGCACGTCCGCGCGGTGGGCGGCGGCGCGCCCGTCCGACTCGCGCGCGTGCAGTCCCCGGACTTCTACGCGCTGGTGCGCCGCAAGTTCGGCCTCCGCTGACGCGGCTGGGGACGGCCTGTGCGGTGCCGCCCCGGGGTGCGCCTACCATCACGCCCGTTCACGACCGGGTGCGAACGCGTGCTGGACGAGCTGCACATCCGCAACCTGGGGGTGATCGAGGACGCCACGCTGCGCCTCGCCCCCGGGCTGACGGTCGTGACCGGCGAGACCGGTGCCGGCAAGACCATGCTCGTCACCGCGCTGCAGCTGCTGCTGGGGGCCCGCGCCGACACCGACCTCGTTCGCGCCGGCGCGGACGCCGCCCGGGTCGAGGCCCGGGTCTGCCCGGCCCCGCCCGAGGCGGCCGAGTGGACCGACGACCCCGACGAGCTGGTCGTCGAGCGCGAGGTCCCCGCCGAGGGCCGCAGCCGCGCCCGGCTCGGCGGCCGGATCGCCCCGGCCAGCGCCCTGACCGAGTCGCTCGGCGCGCACGTCGAGGTGCACGCGCAGCACGAGCACCACCGCCTCGCCCGCCCGGCCGTGCAGCGGGCCCTGCTCGACGCGTTCGCCGGCGAGCCGCACGCGCGGACGCTGGCCGCCTACCGCGAGGCGCACGCCGCCTGGCGGCACGCCACCGACCGGCTGGCCGAGCTGCGCACCGGTGCCATGGAGCGGGCCCGCGAGCTCGACCGCCTGCGCTTCGAACTGGACGAGATCGCCGCCGTCGGCATCGACCCGGACACCGACGGGGCGATCGACGACGAGCTGGACCAGCTGGCCCACGCCGAGGACCTGCAGCTCGGGCTCGCCCGCGCCGCCCAGGCCCTCGGCGGCGACGGGGCGCAGGAGCCGATCGGCGTCGCCGTGGACGCCATGCGGCGCCTGCCGGTCGACACCGCGGACACCCGCCACCTGCACGGCCGCGTGCAGGAGCTCGCCGTGCTCGCCGCCGACGTCGCCGACGAGCTGCGGCACCACGCCGACACCGTCGAGGCCGACCCCGAGCGGCTGGCGGTGCTCCAGGAGCGCCGCTCCGCCCTGCAGGGCCTGCGGCGCAAGTACGGGGAGGCACTCGAGGACGTGCTCGCGTACGAGGCCCGTGCCGTCCAGCGGGTGGCGGCACTCGAGGCCGACAGCGACGCCTCCGACGGCCTCGAGGACGACGTCGAGCGGCTCCACGGCGAGGTCCACCGCCTCGCCGAGCAGGTGCGCGACGGCCGGCGGGTCGCCGCCGAGCGGCTGGCCGAGGTGGTCGAGGGCCACCTCGCCGACCTGGCGATGCCCCACGCCCGCGTCGAGGTCCGCGTCGAGCCCACCGACCCGGGCCCGGACGGCGCCGACGACGTCGCCTTCTGCCTCTCCGCGAACCCGGGCGAACCGGTGCGGCCCCTGGCCACCGCCGCCTCCGGCGGCGAGCGCTCCCGGGTCTCGCTGGCGATCGAGGTTGCCCTGGCCGACGTCGAGGACGCCTCCGTGCTGGTGTTCGACGAGGTCGACGCCGGCATCGGCGGGGCGACGGCGATGGCCGTCGGGCAGAAGCTCGCCCGGCTGGCCGCCGGCGGGCGCCGGCAGGTCCTGTGCGTCACCCACCTCGCCCAGCTGGCCGCCTACGCCGACGTGCACCACGTGGTCGAGAAGGGCATCCGCGACGGGCGCACGGTCACCACCACCCGGCACGTCGGCGACGACGAGCGCGTCGTCGAGCTGTCGCGGATGCTCGGCGGCGACACCGGCGAGGCGGCACGCGCGCACGCCCGCGAGCTGCTGGACGAGGCCGACCGGCGGCGGGCCGGATGAGGCGGCGACGGCAGCCGGGCCTCGTGGTGTCCGGTCGATCCGCCCCGGCGAGCCTGCGGCTGGCCCGCCCCCGCCGCGGTCGGCGCCGCATGATCGCCGTGGTCGGGGCGGCCCTGTTGGCTGCTGTCGCCCTGCAGGCGACGGCCCAGCCGCCCGCGCCGCCGGGCGGGTCCATGGCTGCGATCGAGCCGGCCGCGCCGCCGGCCACGGGCCTCGCGCTCGAAGCGGCGCCGGCGGCCACCGAGGCCCCCGACGAGGCGCCGGCACCGGTCACCGTGCCCTTCGCCCGCCGGGGCGGCCTGCTGCTCCGGCTGCCGACGAGTGACGTCGTGCTGGTCGGCTACCACGAGGCGTCGCTGGAGGGCGCGCTCGCGCTCGAGCCGGTCGGGACGCTGCTCGGCAACGCGAACACCACGAAGTTCGACCCGCCCGACCAGGTGGCTGACGGCACCCCGTACCAGGTGCTGTCGTCCCGGGGCCGAAGGTTCCCGGCGACCTCGGCCGTCGACATCGTGATGCGCGACGACGACCCGGTGCTCTCGCCGGTCGACGGCGTGGTCACCGAGGTGCGCCCGTACCGGCTCTACGGGGCGCACGACGACACCCGCATCGAGATCCGCCCCCACGACGCCCCGCGGCTGCGCGTCGTGCTGATCCACGTCGACGGCGTGCGGGTCCGGGCGGGCGACGAGGTCGCGGCCGGCCGCACCGCGCTGGCCCGCACCGCCAACCGGTTCCCGTTCTCCAGCCACGTCGACCGCTACACGCCGCAGCGGTGGCCGCACGTCCACCTCGAGGTCAAGGACCCGAACCTCGCCGTTCCGTGAGGGCCCGCGAGGGCTGGTCCGCGCGGACGGGGCGCGCCTCGTTGCCCTCGACACCCGTGGGTGGCTACCGTCGTCCGGGCCGCTGCGACCGCCGCCGCGGCCTGCTCCAGGAGGCCGCCGTTGTCGCACACTGCCCTGCCACGCCAGCATCCACGCCTCGACGCCACGAAGTACATCTTCGTCACGGGCGGGGTCTCGTCGGCCCTCGGCAAGGGCATCACCGCCGCCTCGCTGGGCCGCCTGCTGAAGGCCCGCGGCCTGCGGGTCACCATGCAGAAGCTCGACCCGTACATCAACGTCGACCCCGGCACGATGAACCCGTTCGA
>CAZDIF010000359.1:0-3312 GCA_964505365.1 uncultured Actinomycetota bacterium | reverse complement strand
GCGACCGACACGGTGCACAGCGCCAGCCAGACGAGCCTCCCCAGCCAGAAGCCGGGTTCGCCGGGCACCCCGGCGTCGATCGGGGCGCCGAGCTGCTCGCCGAGCCACGCGGCCGGCAGCTCCGCGAGCTTGTGCCAGAGGTACAGGCCCATGCCGAGCGCGCCGAGGATCGCCACGGCGCGACCGATCTGGCGGTTGGCCAGCAGCCGTCGGGCCGGGGGTTCGAGGAGCAGCACGGCGCCGGTCTGCAGCCACATGACGCCGAGCAGGGCCAGCGTCGGCGGGAGGACGTTGCTGCTGCCGTCGAGGTTGCCTCCCACCATGGCCACCGGGTAGCCGGCCGCGACGGCGGCCAGCAGCCACACGCCGCCGAGGCCGACGAGGGCGGCACCGTGACCCGGACCGCCGATCCGCCCGCGGCGCCAGGCGATGCCGAGCTGCTGCGGGACCAGCCAGACCACGAGGACGTTCACCCAGCCGATCCCGCCGCCGGTGGTGGTGACGTGGTCGCCGATCTGCAGCAGCTCGGGGACCGAGGTGATCCCGCCCCGGACGAGGTCGGCCGCGACGGCGACCGCCACGAGGCCGGCGACGGCCCGGAGGCCGAACCGGTCGTCCGCACGGACGCCGAACGGCAGCAGCGCCTGGACGGCCAGCAGCATGATGAGGAACCACAGGTGGACGGTGAGCGAGGTGTCCAGCGGCCCGAACAGGCGCCCGCCCGTGAACTCCGCGATCGTGGCCAGGACGGTCAGGACGGCGAGGTAGGTGACCGTCGGTCGTGCCAGGGCGAGTGCGCGGCCGGCCCACCACTGGCGCTGGCTGGCGCCGTCGCGCAGCCGCCGGGTGGCTCCGTCGGTCGACACCGCGGCCGAGACGAAGACGAAGAGCGGGACGACCTGCAGCACCCAGGTGAGCGTGCCGGCGGCGTCCCACACCGTGAGCAGGTGCTCGGCGGTGACCATCCGGCCGCCCTCGAGGCGGGGGAGCGTGGCCACCCAGTGGCCGAACACGACCACCAGCAGGGCGCCCGCACGCAGGGCGTCGGGGTAGCGGTCGCGTGCCCCTTCCGTACCCACGTCATCCTCCCGTGCGGTGGCGGAAGCCTACGGCGGCGGAGGTGGTGGGGGCCGGCAACCGGTGCGGGGCGGGGTGCGGGCTGGTCGGCCCCGGCAGGCCCTCGTTATATAATGAGGTACCAGGCCACCGAGTCAGGGGAGGAGCCCGCCGTGAGCCGTCGGTCCCGATCGGGCGACCGCACGCCCAGCGACCGGCGCCAGGTGGGCCTGACGGTGCCGCGGGCGGTGAAGGAGCAGATGCGTGCCGCGGCCGATGTGCTGGACTGGTCGGTCGGTGACTGGATCCTGGCCGCCGCAGCCGAACACGGCCCGCGAATCCCGGCCATCGAGCTGACAAAGCGCCCAGCGGTCGCGGACGCGACGTTCTGCGCGCTGTACCTCACGACCGAGGAGCGTCAGGAACTGGACGACCAGGCGCGAGCACGAGGCCTGAACCGATCGGCGTTCGTGACCGCCAGCGCACAGTTGGCCCTGGGAGCCGACCTGGACGCCGTCGTGGCGTCGCTGACCGACGGCACACCCGTGGCCCTCGGCCCTCAGGCGAGACCCGACGACCCCGTCGGGTGAGCAGAACGGCGAGAGGGAGGCATGTCGGGCCTGTCCGCCCAGCGTCGGCGCCGAGCGGCCCTCGCACGTGCGTACGTCCCAACAGGGGAGGAGCGCATTCTGCGCCCCACCCACGTGGGCAGAGTCGTATTGTGGACGGCATGCCGAGTTGGGAGGCTCACATGACCGGGCTGGATCGTCGTACGTTTCTGAAGGGCTCGATCGCCGCAGCACTGGCCGCAGGTCCGATGCAGGGGCTGGCCGCGCGAGCAGCGTTGGCCGCTGCCGGGCAGGGACGCAATGTCCAGGGATTCGGTCCGCTGTCCCCGCGGAACAGCATCAACACCGGCGAGCAACTGCTGCATCTTCCCGAGGGCTTCCAGTACCGGGTCTTCGGCAAGGCCGGCAGCATGATGTCCGATGGCGTGCCGACCCCCATCAACCACGATGGCATGGCCTCCTTCGACCACGGCCGTGGCGTGATCCGCATGATCCGCAACCAGGAGGTACTGCCCTCGGACTCCCCGACACAGGCCGCGTTCGGCACGTCGGTGATGACGCCCTACGACCCCCAGGGCCCGGGCGGAACCACGACGATGGAGCTGAACCCACAGGGCAAGCTCCTGAGGTCCTGGGTGAGCCAGAACGGCACGGCGATGAACTGCGCCGGTGGCCCGATGCCGTGGGCGTCGTGGATCACCTGTGAGGAGACCATCCTCGGCACCGACGCCCGGGTCAACTTCCTCGGCCAGACCACCGACCTCCAGGACGTGCACGGCTACATCTTCGAGGTGCCGGTCGCCCGCGGTCCCGAGAGCGGAGCCAGCTCGCCCCCGATCCGGTCGGCCGGCCGGTTCAACCACGAGGCGGTCGCCTGGGGCCATGACGGCTGGCTGTACCTGACCGAGGACAACTTCAACGGGCCGAGCGGCTTCTACCGTTACCAGCCGCCCAACGACCCCATGCGCGACGGACACCTGGCCGATGGTGGCCGACTCCAGGTGCTCGTGGTCAATCCCGACGGCAAGGTCCCGGAGCTGCCCACCGGCGCGGCGGACCTGCGAGGCTCCGTCGGTGCGGGGACGAGCTTCCAGACCACCTGGGTCGACATCCCCGTTCCTGACCCCGTGCCGGGGTCGTTCGTGCTCGGCGACCACGTGCCCATCGAGCCGACGTCGCAGGTGCTGACCAGCTATGAACTGCCGGCCAGCCCGTCGGACGTGCAGATGTCGCGAGCCGTGGCACTCCAGGGCTACGCGCTGGGTGCCGCCAACTTCGCACGCATCGAGGGATGCTGGTTCGGGGACGGCAAGGTGTTCTTCTGCCCGACCACTGGTGGCGCTCCGGCGTCGACGGGACGCGACGACTCCGAGGTGCGACGCGGCAACGGCAATGGCCAGGTGTGGATGTACGACGTGTCCAGCGGGCAACTCACCCTGATCGTCGAGGCGGACAACCCCGCGGACTCGGATGACGCCATCCTCGACGGTCCGGACAACATCACGTTTACGCCTCGTGGTGGCCTGATCGTCTGCGAGGACGGCGACGGCGTGAACTTCCTGCGCGGTGTGACCATGGATGGCGGTGTCTTCGACTTCGCCCGGACTGCGGATGGCGTAGAGAGTGAGTTCGCCGGGGCCAACTTCAATCCGCACGGCAACGTCCTGTTCGCCAACATGCAGGACGT
>CAZDIF010000358.1:0-3312 GCA_964505365.1 uncultured Actinomycetota bacterium | reverse complement strand
ATCCAGGCCAACACCGTGATCGCGGCGACGGCGACGCTGGGTGCCCTCGCCTACCCGGTGCTCGAGTCGCCCACGGTGCTGTTGATGGCGCTGCCGCTGCTGGCCGCCAAGCTGGGCTTCGACCGCGACGCCGAGACGCGCACCAACTATGACCAGACGCTGCGTGCCATGTCCCGCCTTCCGGAGAAGCTCGGGGCCGTGGATCCGGGGCACGGCATCCGCGCCGGCGAGGTGGCGACCACCGCAGCGATCGAGCTCGGCTACGGCGTCGAGTTCGTGGCCGACATCGAGCGGGCCGCCCAGCTGCACGAGCTCGGCCGCATCCGCACCGAGCACGGGCTGGGCCTGACGCCCAAGGAGGTCGCCGAGTCCGGCGCCGAGGTGCTGCGCAAGACGGGCGACCTCGACCGCGTCGCCGACCTGATCGCCGCCCACCGCGGCCCCGTCAGCGTCGGCGACGAGTTCGCCTGGGTCGGTGGGGCGATCGTCCGCCTCGCGTGCGACCTCGACCTGCGCCTGACCGCGCGGGGGGAGCGGAGTCTCGAACCCGCCGACCAGTCCTGGATCCGGTCCCAGGGCGTGCAGCCACGCATCGCCGAGGCTGTCATCCGCGCTGCCCAGCTGCACTACGCGCCGGTGCCCGCCTGACTCGTGAGGCGCCGCCGTCGCACGCGTGCGGCAGTGTCCTCCGGCGTCATGAGGTCGTGGGCGAACGGGACCATCCCGGCCACCAGCACGACGTCGCCGATGGACACGATGATGTCGATGGGGGGCAGGGGGATGATGTCGGCCAGCCAGTGCAGCCTCGTCGCCTCTGTCATGAGGTGGTGCTTGCCGGCCAGTGCGGTCGCCGTCGCCGGGTCGCCGCCCATGGCCATGATCGCGTCGGGGGACACGGGCATGCCGCCGTTGGCGAGGATGACCAGCACGTTGAGGCTGAACCCGACGGCGATGAGGGCCATGCCGGCCCGGTACCAGTTGCGCACGCAGAAGCCCAGCACGGCCGCCTCGGCCACCACCAGCAGCGCCACCGTGCCTGCGTCGCCGACCAGTCCCCGCGCCGCCAGGGCGTCGAGCAGGGTCTGCACCAGCAGCCCGGCCACCAGCACCGGCAGCCAGAACAGGTCGTTGCGAGCCGCATGGGCGAACCGTCCACCACGCAGCAGGCTGACGCCGACGGCCAGCACGACGCCGATCAGCGGCAGCGCCATCCGTCCTCCAGCTCGTCGTCGTGCGCATCGTGCCAGCCCGGCCAGCCACGGCCGGTACCCGACGCCGGGGTGAGACGGTTAGGGTGCCGCCGTTCCGTCGACGACAAGGTCTGCCGCGTGGACGTCGTGCTCACCGAGCGCCGGGGCCCGGTGCTCACCGTGACGATCAACCGCCCGGATGCCCGCAATGCCCTGAACGGCGAGGTCCTGGCCGGGCTGGTCGCCGCGTTCCGCGAGGCCGACGGCGACGACGAGGTCCGGGTCGTCGTGCTCACGGGCGCGGGGGACCGCGTGTTCTGTGCAGGCGCGGACCTCGCCGCGGCCTTCGACCAGGATGCCTCGGCCGTCGAGCAGCACGAGGTGCGCGGCCTGCTGCGGGAGCTCCTCGACACCACGGCCGCGCTCGGCGTGCCGCTGGTCGGCCGCGTCAACGGCCACGCCCTGGCCGGCGGCTTCGGGGTCGCCCTCGCCTGCGACGTCCTCGTGGCTGCCGACGATGCCCAGTTCGGCACCCCCGAGGTGAAGGTGGGCCTGTGGCCCTACATGATCTCGGCCCTCATCGTCGAGCACCTCGGGCCCAAGCGGGCGATGGAGTTGATGATGACGGGCCGCCGCGTCGACGCCGAGGAGGCACGCGAGTGGGGACTGGTCAACACCGTCGTCCCGCGCGAGCGGCTCGACGACGCGATCACCGAGCTCACCGACCAACTCGTTGCCGCGGCACCCGTCGCCCTGCGTCTCGGCCGGCAGGCGACGCACCAGGCGCGCCAGATGTCCCCGGCCGCGTCGCTCGCCTACCTGCACGGCATGCTCGACCTCAACGCCCAGACCGAGGATGTCGTCGAGGGCATCACGGCCTTCTTCGAGAAGCGCCAGCCGCAGTGGCGCGGGCGGTGACCCCGATAGGCTCCCGGCCATGAGCGACAAGCGACGCAAGGGCGGCGATAGCCGCGGCTCCTCCGGCCGCGGCGGTGGTCGTGGTGGCCGTGACCGTCGCCACGACCCGAACGACACCGTCGCCCAACTGTCCGGCCCCCTGCGCAAGGTCCTCGACCGGCTGCCCGAGACCCAGCGGCGGGTGCTCGAGCTGCGGATGGGCCTCGTGGATGGCCACCCGAAGAAGCTCACCGAGGTGGCCGACCAGCTCGGGATGACCATGCATGAGGCCAAGCAGGTGGAGGCCCGCGCGTTCGAGCACATCCGCGAGGCGGTGCCGCTCGACCAGCTGCAGAAGCTGCTGAAGGGCTGAGGGCCCGGATGTCGTCTCTGGCGGAACTCGTCGAGGAACGTGTCGGACTCGACGACGCGGTGGTCGACCACCTCCAGGCGATCGTGTCCGACTGGCAGATCCTGGCCGACCTGTCGTTCGCCGACCTGCTCATGTTCTGCCGCGACGAGCTCACCAACCAGATGCTGGTCGTCGCCCAGATGCGGCCGTACACGGCCCAGACCGTCTACCAGGAGGACCTCGTCGGGAAGGCCTTCCCGCCGGACTCCCGCGTCAACGTCACCCGCGCCTTCCGCGAGCACCGCATCGTCCGCGACGGCGAGCCCGACTGGTCCACCGGCGTGCCCGTCCGCGAGGAGGCGATCCCGATCGAGTTCGACGGTCAGGTGGTCGCGGTGGTCACCCGCGAGGCCAACCTCGCGATGGTGCGCGCCCCCTCCCAGCTCGAGCTGACGTACCTGCAGACCGCCGACGAGCTGTCCGCGATGCTGTCGGACGGTGCCTTCCCGTTCCCGGACGAGGACCCGGAGCGCGAACTCGCCCCCCGTGTCGGCGACGGCCTGCTGCGCCTCGACCCCGAGGGCGTGGTCGTGTACGCCAGCCCGAACGCGATCTCCGCCTACCGGCGACTCGGCGTGAACGACAACGTCGTCGGCTCCAACCTCGCGGGCTTCGACCTCGACGACGTCGCCGTGCTGGAGGCCCTTGCCGACGGCGAGCCCCTGGAGTCCGAGGTCGAGGCACGCGGTGCCGTCGTCCTGCGCCGGCTGATCCCGCTGACACGGGGCCACGACGTGCTCGGCGGGCTGATGCTGGTGCGCGAGGTCACCGAGCTGCGCCGCCACGAGCGGCTGCTGCTCTACAAGGACGCGA
>CAZDIF010000357.1:0-3314 GCA_964505365.1 uncultured Actinomycetota bacterium | reverse complement strand
GTGCTGCCGGCCGCGACCTCGCTGCCCCTGCCCGGCACGCCGTGGGGCGCCGTGGCGGCCGCCGGCCTGGCCGGCCTCGCGGTCGGCGGGTTCGTCGGCCGAAGGGGCCGGCATGGCTGATCAGCCGCCCCCGCCCCCACCGCCCCCACCGCCTCCACCGCCGCCTCGCGACACGCGCAGCGACGATCCGCCGTGGCCGGAGGACCACCCCGAGTGGCGCTATGACGCCGGCGACCCCGAGGAGGCGTTCCCGGTCGGCTTCACGGTGTTCGACGCGCTGGCGATGGTGGTCTGGACCATCGTCTCCCAGGTGCTCGTCTTCGGCGCGGCGGTCGGTGTCGGCGCCATCGACGTCGACGTGGACATCGGCAGCCAGCCCGTGCCGGGCCTCTCCATCCAGCTGGCCAGCCAGCTGGTGACGCTGGCCGGCATCGCCGTGTGGCTGGCCGCCCGCGGGGTGCTGACCTGGCGCCTGCTGGGGCCGTTGCGGCCGCGGGCGCGGCACATCGGGATCGGGATGGGCCTCGGCGTGGTGGGGCTGGTGCTCGTGCTGACCCTCTCCGAGGCGGTCAACCGCGCGTTCGGGCCGTTCGAGGCGCCGGAGCAGTTCGCCCTGCAGGTGTCGTCGGCATCGGTGCTGGCGCTCGTGCTCGCCGGGGTGTCCGCCATCCTCCTCGCCCCCCTCATCGAGGAGCTGGTCTTCCGCAGCCTCCTGTTCCAGTCGATCCGGCGGAAGCTGGGGCTGTGGGCGGCCATGGTCATCCAGTCGCTCGTGTTCGCCTACATCCACCTCGAGGTCGTGGGCAGCCCGCCGGCCGTCGTCGGCCTCGTCGCCCTGGCCCTCTGGCTGGCCGGGTCGTTCCACCGGACCGGGTCGCTGGTCGTGCCCGTGGTCGCCCACGCCACCTACAACGCGCTCGTGCTGACGATCCAGGTGACGCTGGTGCCGCCGCTGCCCACCTGACCCGGCGGCCAGGCCGCACTTTCGTCGGGCCACCGGCGCGCGCGTACCCTCCTGTGGCCGCCCGTCCGTCGTCGAGGAGAGCACGCGTGGCCGAGCAGATCCGCAAGGTCGGGGTCGTCGGATGCGGGACCATGGGGTCCGGCATCGCCGAGATCGTGGCCCGCAACGGAATCGAGGTCGCCTTCGTCGAGGTCGACGACGCCGCGGTCGAGCGCGGGCAGGCCCGCATCGACGCGTCGCTCGACCGCCAGCTCACGCGCGGGCGGCTCGAGCAGGACGAGCGCGACGCGATCGCGGGCCGCATCGCCGGCTCCACCGACTACGGCGTGCTGTCGGACTGCGACCTGGTCGTCGAGGCGGTGCCCGAGGAGATGCCCCTCAAGCAGGCGGCCTTCGAGCGCATCGACGCGGTCGTCCGCGACGACGCGCTGATCGCCACCAACACCTCGTCGCTGGCGGTGATGGACATCGCCGTCCACGCGTCGAAGCCCAACCGGGTGCTCGGGTTCCACTTCTTCAACCCGGCGCCGGTCATGAAGCTGATCGAGCTCGTGCGCACGGTCGTGACCGACGAGGCCGTCGTCGAGACCGCCCGTGGGTTCGCGGAACAGATCGGCAAGACGCCGGTCGTGGTGGGCGACCGCCGCGGGTTCATCGCGAACCAGCTGCTGTTCCCGTACCTCAACCAGGCCGTCGGGATGTACGAGAACGGGTACGCGACGAAGGAGGACATCGACGCGGCCATGCGCTTCGGCGCCGGCCTGCCCATGGGGCCGCTGGCGCTGGTCGACCTCGTGGGGCTGGACACCATGATCGGGATCATGGAGGCGATCCACTCCCAGTTCCAGGACACCCGCTTCGCCCCGCGGCCCATCCTCCGGCAGCTCGTCGCCGCCGGCTACCGCGGCCGCAAGACCGGCCGGGGCTTCTACACCTACGAGGAACCGGGTTCGTCGACGGTGTCGGCCGAGGACGAGGGCCGGCCGCCCGCCGACCCGGACCTGATCGCCGGGTGGACCACCGTCGGCGTGCTGGGCACCGGCACGATGGCCACCGGGATCACCGAGGTGTGCGCGAAGGCCGGCTACGACGTCGTCGTCCGCGGCCGCTCGAAGGAGAAGGCCGAGAAGGTCGCCGCCAACGTCTCCAAGTCGATGCAGAAGATGGTCGACAAGGGCCGGCTGTCCGAGGAGGACATGGTCGCGGCGCTCGCCCGCATCCGGCCCACGTCGGACATGGCCGACATGGCCGACTGCGACATCGTCGTGGAGGCCGTCGCCGAGGACCTCGCCGTCAAGAAGCCGCTGTTCGCCGAGCTGGCCGAGGTGCTCAAGGAGGACGCGGTCCTCACGACGACCACCTCGTCGCTGCCGGTGATCGAGTGTGCGATGGTCACCGACCGCCCCGACCGGGTCCTCGGCCTGCACTTCTTCAACCCCGCCGCCATCATGAAGCTGGTCGAGATCGTCCCGACCGTGCGCACCGACGACGGCGTCGTCGAGCAGGCCCGGGCCTTCGTCGACCGGGTCGGCAAGGTCGGCGTGCTGTGCGGCGACCGTGCCGGGTTCATCGTCAACGCCCTGCTCTTCCCGTACATCAACGACGCGGTGAAGATGCTCGACAGCCACTACGCGACGTCCGAGCAGATCGACAGCGCCCTCAAGCTCGGCGCCGGGTACCCGATGGGGCCGTTCCAGCTGGCCGACATCGTCGGGCTCGACGTCACGCTGGCGATCATCGAGACGCTGCACCGCGAGTTCCGCGAGCCCTCCTTCAAGCCGGCCTCCCTGCTCGAGCACCTCGTCGAGGCCGGGTTCCTCGGCCGCAAGGTCGGCCGCGGCTTCTACACCTACTGACGACTGAGCTGACCGTGGACGGCCACGACGACCGGGCGACGGGGACGGGCCGCGAGGTCGTGCCCGGGGTCGTGGTGCGCGGCGACACCATCCGCCTGGACCCCGGCGGGCCCGGCGAGCGGGACCGGGCCGGGCGCACGGTCCTCGAGCTCGCCCGGTTCGTCGGCGACGTCGGCAGGCTGCTGTGGCGCCTGGCACGGGACCCGCGCGTGCCGTGGCAGGCCAAGGCGGTCGCCGGTGGGGCCATGGCCTACGTCGTGTCCCCGCTGGACGTCATCCCCGACGTGGTCCCGGGCATCGGGCAGATGGACGACCTGTTCATCATCGTGCGGTCGCTGCGGTACCTCGCCGGGCAGGCCGGGTACGACGTCCTCCACGAGCTGTGGCCGGGGTCCGAGGAGGGCTTCGCGCTGCTCCTCGTGCTCGCCGGCACGCGGTCCTAGAGGGCGCCGGTGCTGGAGCTGCCACAGCTGGAGGGGCACGAGGCCCAGTTC
>CAZDIF010000356.1:0-3317 GCA_964505365.1 uncultured Actinomycetota bacterium | reverse complement strand
GGCTGATGCTGTCGTGGTTCGCGTTCCCGCCCATGGCCATCCCGGTCCACGACGACGCCGAGCTCCGCCGGTTCGCCCACGTGCTCGTCGCCGACGCGCTGGCGGCCCGCTGACGACACGCCATCGGCCGCCGGTGTGCGCCTGGCGGCCGGGTCCGTGCGCCAGCCGATGCTCGTCGGAGATGCGGCAGCGCGTCTCACGCCGGCTCTCACACGCGCGGCGATCGTGGGGTCATGCCGTCCAGGAGGACCACGATGACCCCCACGATCTCACCCACCCGCATCGCGGAGCATGCACCGGCCGCGCCCCTGGCCCGCGACACGATGGCCGTCCGGGACGTCCTGCAGGCCGTCTGCGACCTCGTGGCCGACCTGCCCGCGGACGATGCCGCCTGGTCGCGTGTCGGTGCGCACGTCACCTCGGTGGTCGACGCCGTGCGGCGGGCCGTCGACGGGTCCGGGTCCCCGATTTGCCCGGACGAGCCGGTCGCACCGGTGCTGCGGCTGCGCGATCTCGCCCGCGCCAGCCAGCGTGCCGTCGCTGTGCCAGACTGCGTGGTGCCGGCGGGCGAGGTGACGCCTCACCTGGCCGTGCTGGCGTTCGAGACCGGGGGCGAGGTGGGCACATGGCTCTGACCATCCATCTGCTCGGCGCGCCCGGCGCCGTGCGCGACGGGGTGGCCGTCGACGTCCGGGGACGCAAGGCCTGGGCGATCCTCGCGTACCTGCTGCTCGCCGGGGCACCCGTGGCCCGGGACCGGCTGGCCCGCGTGTTCTTCCCCGACGCGACCGACCCGGGCGGCGTGCTGCGGTTCAACCTGTCGCAGCTGCGCCGGCAGCTGGGCATCGAGATCCACGGCGATCCCGTCGTGGTCGCCCTGCCGGACGACGTCACCGTGGACGTTCGGCTCCTGTCGCGCGGCAACAGCGACGAGGCACTCGCCCTGCCCGGTCTCGGGCAGGACCTGCTGGCCGGCGCCTCGACGGGCGGCAGCCCCGCGCTCGACGTGTGGCTGGAGGGCGAGCGGCGCCACCTGCGCGCCCTGAGCGCGGACGTGCTGCGCGAGGGAGCGTTGCGGATGCTCGCCCGGGGCGACCACGACGAGGCGGTCACGCTGGCCGAGCAGGTGGTCGGTCTCGAGCCACTCGACGAGAACGCCGCCGTGCTGCTGATCCGTGCCCTGAGCGCCGCGGGTCGCCCGCTGGACGCCCAGGCCGTCGCC
This sequence comes from uncultured Actinomycetota bacterium, assembly GCA_964505365.1. Lineage (GTDB taxonomy): Bacteria > Actinomycetota > Nitriliruptoria > Nitriliruptorales > Nitriliruptoraceae > CAWCLK01. The sequence continues at coordinate 2,095 of CAZDIF010000356.1, read as the reverse complement.
GACGCCACGACGCAGCGCCTGCGCGGCGACCTGGGCGTCGAACCGAGCGCCGCCCTGCACGCCGCGGTGCACACCGGCCGGGCGATCCCGGGCATGACCGTGCGTGGTCGCGTGGCCGTCGAGGCCAACCGGGAGGCCGGCGTCGCGGCACTGGCCGCCGGTGCCGTGGACGCCGGGATCGACCTGCTGCGGGAGGCGCTGGGCGGGGCGCGGATGGTGGGCGACCCCCTGCTGCTCGTCCTCACCCTCACGGACCTCGGCAGCTCGCTCGTGCACGCGGTTCGCGGGGTCGACCAGGACGGTGCGGCCCTGCTCCACGAGGCCGTCGCACTCGAGGCGCAGGTCGACACCCCCGCGCCGATCGCGACGGCGACGCGCGAGCTCGGGTACGTCGAGATGCTGCGTGGCCGGTACGCCCGAGCCCTCGGGTGGTTCGACCGGGCCGCCGAGCTCGCCGCCGGTGATGTCGTGGAGTGCGCGTGGGTCGACACGTTCGCCGGCACGGCCCTGACCGACGTCGCCGACCACGACCGTGCCCGGCGCGTGCTGGACGACGCCGTGGCCGGCGGCGACGACGCCGGGCTCCCGCCGGTCCGGGCCATGGCACGCGCGATGCGCGGGCGCCAGCGGTTGCTGGTCGGCGACGTCGACGGGGCCCGCTCCGACCTCGACACCGCCTACCAGCTGAGCGTGACGCACGGGCTGCGGTCGATGGCGCCCTGGCCCGCGAGCCTGCTTGCCGAGGCCGAGCTGTGCCTGGGCCGCGCCGACGACGCGACCCAACGGCTCGAGCACGCCTACGCGGCGTCCCGCCAGCTCGGCGACCCGTGCTGGGAGGCGATGGCGCTGCGGGGACTCGGGCTCGTGCACGCCCGCCGGGGGGAGCTGGAGCGTGGGATCCAGCTGCTCGAGGCCGCACCCACGGAGTGCCGCCGGCTGCCCGACACCTACCGCTGGGTGGAGGCGTACGGACTCGATGCCCTCGCATCCGTCGCCCTGGAACGGCACCTCGACGGGGCGGCGGGGTGGGTTCGTGCGCTCGACGAGGTCGCCACGACGCTGGGGATGCGCGACCTCGGCCTCCGGGCCGCCCAGTACCGGGTCACCCTCGGCGAGCCCGGCGCGGACGAGCTGCTCGCGTCGCGCACGGCCGCACTGGCCGCGTGAGCTCGATCAGGCGCGCTGGCACCGTGGGCAGTAGGTGGTGCCGCGCTGGGCCAGCACGACCCGGCGCATCGGGGTCCCGCAGCGCTGGCACGGCAGCCCACCCTGGCCGTAGGCGGTGAGGAAGTCCGCGTTGCGCCCCGACTCGCCGTTGACCATGCGGTAGTCGCGGAAGGTCGTGCCCTCGCGCTCGATCGCGGCGGCGATGACCGTGCGGATCGCCGCGTGCAGGGTGTGCGCCCGCTGACGGCCGACCCGGCGCGACGCCGGGTGGATGCGCGCGAGCCACAGGGCCTCGTCCGCGTAGATGTTGCCGACCCCGGCCACCAGGCGCTGGCCGAGCAGGGCCGCCTTGACCGGCGCGGTGGTGGCCCGCAGGCCGGCGGCGAAGGCGTCGCGGTCGAACGCGTCCGACAGCGGTTCGGGGCCGAGGGTCGCCAGCGTGGGGACCACCGTCGCGTACTCGCCGGCTGCCACGACCGACACCCGGCCGAACCGACGGGGGTCGCGGAACACGAGGTCGCGGCCGTCGTCGAGGCCGAACCGGGCCCGGACGTGCACGGCGGCCTCGGACGCCGGGCTGTGGGTCGCGGCCGTCGGCTCGAACCGGAACGAGCCCGTCATGCCCAGGTGCAGCACGAGCTCCAGCGGTGCCTCGTCGGCGTCGACGTCGCTGCCCGGGACGAGCGGCGCCAGCAGGAACTTGCCGCGTCGGCGGACCTCGGCCACGGTCAGCCCCTCGGCCAGCTCGACGTCGTGGAACCGCTGCTGGGGGTGCGGGTCACGCCACACGGCCTCGATCCGGCGACCCGCCAGCTCGGGGGCCAGCTGGCGGCGGACGGACTCGACCTCGGGCAGCTCGGGCATGGCGCCGACGCTAGCCGGCTCCCATGGACCGTTACGCTGCCGGGCGTCCCGCCTGCATCGACCG
>CAZDIF010000355.1:0-3323 GCA_964505365.1 uncultured Actinomycetota bacterium | reverse complement strand
CGATGGTGGTGACGGTCGGGTCCGCGACGGCGTCGCGGAACTGCTGTTCGGTGTATCGGCGTCGACCCATCGGGTCGCTCCCAACTGCCGCCCCCATAGCGGTCAGTGGTGAGGCCGACGCTACGCAGTGGGTGCGACACGGCACCCGCCCGGCGCCCCAGTCGCCGACGAGCTGTGGAATCCTTGTGGTCGGCGTGTGAAGCGCTCTACGGTACTGGGCGGTATCCGGCGCGGGAGGCACGGGTGGCTGATGTAGCGGCGGCGTTCCAAGACGTGCTGCCGGAGGACCGCATCCTCCTCGGCGACGCGGTCACCGACGACTACGGGCACGACGAGACGCTCGGGGCGACGCCGCACGCCCCGGTCGCCGTGCTGCTACCCGAGACCACCGACGAGGTCGCGGCGATCCTGGCGGCCGCCAGCGAGCACGACGTCGCCGTGACGCCCCGCGGCGCCGGCAGTGGCCTGTCCGGCGCGGCGATCCCCGACCACGGCGGGGTGGTCGTGTCGTTCGAGCGGATGAACCGCATCCTCGACGTCGACGTCGACAACGGCGTCGTGGTGGTCGAGCCCGGCGTCCGGCTGTCCGAGCTCGACGACGAGCTGGCGTCGTACGGGCTGCTGTACCCGGTCCGACCCGGCGAGGCATCCGCGACGCTCGGCGGCACCGTCAACACCAACGCCGCCGGCATGCGGGCCGTGCGCTACGGCGTCACCCGCCACCACGTCCTGGGCATCGAGGCCGTGCTCGCGTCTGGCGAGGTGGTCTGCTCCGGCGGCAAGACCGTCAAGGTGTCGTCCGGCTACGACCTCACCCAGCTCGTCATCGGGTCCGAGGGGACCCTGGCGCTGGTCACCCGCATCTGGCTGAAGCTGACGAAGCGTCCGGCCACGACCACGACCGTGCTCGCCCCGTTCGCCGACCTCGACCAGGTGACCGCGGCCATCCCCACGATCCTCGCCGAGGGGCTGCAGCCGCTGGTGCTCGAGTACATCGACATGCTGACGATGGCGGCGATCCTGAACCGCTCCGGCATGGACCTCGGCATCAGCGAGGAGGTCCGCACGACCGCCCTGGCCTACCTCGTCGTCCAGCTCGCCGGCGACCACGAGGACCGCGTCGAGGCCGACACCATCGCGCTTGGCGAACTGCTCGCGGGCGACCTCGGCGCCATGGACGCGTTCGTGCTGCCCGGCGACGCCGCCCACCAGCTGATCATGGCCCGCGAGCAGGCCTTCTACAGCGCCAAGGAGATCGGCTTCCACGACATCATCGACGTCGTGGTCCCGCGCGCCGCCCTGCCCGACTACGTCCGCCGCGTCAACGAGATCGCCACCGAGTACTCCTCCGGCATCGTCGGCTGCGGACACGCCGGCGACGGCAACGTCCACATGGCCGTCCTGCAGGAGGACCCCGACATCCGCGGGAAGATCATGGACGCCCTGCTGCGGTCCGGCGTCGAGCTCGGCGGGCAGATCAGCGGCGAGCACGGCATCGGGCGCCACAAGAAGCCGTACTTCCTCGCCATGACCGACCCCGTCAACGTCCGCCTCATGCGCGGCATCAAGGCCGTGTTCGACCCGCGCGGCATCCTCAACCCCGGTGCGGTGTTCGACCCCGAGTGATCCCAGCCACCATCCCCAAGGAGCACGCCTCGTGAACGGTGCCCAGTCCCTCGTCCAGACGCTGGTCGACTCGGACGTCGACGTCTGCTTCACCAACCCCGGCACCTCCGAGATGCACTTCGTCGCGGCGCTCGACGAGGTTCCCGGCATGCGGGGTGTGCTGGCGCTGTTCGAGGGCGTCGCCACCGGCGCGGCCGATGGGTATGCCCGGGTCGCCGGGAAGCCGGCCAGCGTCCTGCTGCACCTCGGCCCGGGCCTGGGAAACGGGCTGGCCAACCTCCACAACGCCCGTCGCGCCGGGTCGCCGGTGGTGGTGGTCGTCGGCGACCACGCGCTCGCGCACAAGAAGCTCGACGCGCCGCTGGAGTCCGACATCGAGACCGTCGCCCGCAACGTCTCGCAGTGGATCCGGACGTCGCGATCGCCCGACGAGGTCGGCCGTGACGCCGCCGAGGCCGTCGCCGCGTCGCTCGGCGCCCCCGGGCAGGTCGCCACGCTGATCCTGCCCGCCGACGTCAGCTGGGGCGACGGGGGCGAGGTGGCCGACCCGCTGCCCCCCGACGGGCGTGCGCGGGTGGGCGACGACGTGGTCGCGGACGTGGCCGCCGTGCTGCGCTCCGACGAGCAGACCCTGCTGCTGCTCGGCGGCGACGTGCTGGGGAACGCCGACGCGATCGACACCGCGGCCTCGATCGCTGCGGCGTCCGGCGCGGACGTGCTCGCCGAGGTGTTCCCGACGAAGCTCGCCCGCGGGCAGGGGGTGGCCCCGATCCAGCGGCTCGGCTACCTGTCCGAGATGGCCACGCAGCAGCTCGACGGCGTCCGCAACCTCGTGCTCGTCGGCGCCCGCGAGCCCGTGACGTTCTTCGCCTACCCGGACAAGCCCAGTGAACTGGTGCCCGAGGACTGCCGGGTGCACGTGCTGTCAGCCGCGCACGAGGACGGCGCCGCCGCCCTGCAGGCGCTGGCCGCGGACCTCGAGGTCGACACGTCCTCGCCACCCCGGCCGACCGACGACCCGTCCGAACGCCCCACCGGCGACCTCAACGCCTGGACGGCGTCGCTGGCCATCGGGGCGCTGCTGCCCGAGGGGGCGATCGTGGTCGACGAAGCCGTCACGTCCTCGCTGTCCCTGCCGATGACCACGGCCGCCTCGCCGCGCCACGACTGGCTCAGCCTCACCGGCGGGTCGATCGGGTACGGGCTGCCGGCCGCCGTGGGCGCCGCGATCGCCGCCCCCGACCGCAAGGTGCTGTGCCTGCAGGCCGACGGGTCCGCGATGTACACCTTGCAGGCGCTGTGGACCATGGCCCGCGAGGAGCTCGACGTCACGACCGTCCTCTACAACAACGCCAGCTACGAGATCCTGCGGATGGAGCTGCAGCGCACCGGCGCGGGGGAGGAGGGCGACCAGTCGCGACGCCTGCTGGACATCGGCAGCCCCGACATGGACTTCACCGCGATGGCTCGCGGCATGGGGGTGGAGGCCACCCGCGCCACGACCGCCGAGGAGTTCACCTCCCAGCTCGAGGCGGCGCTGGCCACCGACGGCCCGGCCCTGGTCGAGGCCATGATCCCGCGGATGCTCGGGTGACGGCTCGCCGGACCGCGAGGACGTGCTGATGGGTGTCACCGTCCGCCGGGGGCGACCTACGAGCAGGAGGCAGCGTTCCTCCCGGAGGACTGGCAGGGGCGGC